>JAYEOJ010000127.1:0-4507 GCA_034722835.1 Bacteroidota bacterium
GCAGCAAAAGAGGAAGGGATCTTCACCGGAATCTCCACGGGTGCCTCTCTTGCGGCTGTATCTAAATTGCTGGAAACAAAGAGGGAAAACGCTACAATTCTCACATTTAATTACGATACAGGAGAAAGATATCTGTCGGTAAACGATCTCTTTTAAGAGGTTTTATTATTTTTATTCGAAATTTTCGTCTCTGTAAGCCATGGAAGGACCCTTGAAAATAGCCGTGGATTTTGATGGCACCATTGTTGAGCACAAGTATCCTGAGATAGGTAAGGAGGTCTTATTTGCTCTAAAAACACTCCGAACACTGCATGAACAGGGACACCTGCTAATCCTGTGGACCTATCGTTCAGGGAAGGAGCTGGACGATGCCGTGGAGTATTGTCGCAGAAATGGAGTTGTATTTTATGCCGTGAACTCAAGCTATCCGGAGGAGGAGTTTGATGAGGACTATGACAGCAGGAAGATCGATGCAGATATCTTTATTGATGACAGGAACATTGGCGGATTGCCCTCCTGGGGTGAAATCTACCAGATGATCAATCCCCATGAAAAGCCTACCCTGGAGGAGGAGCTGAAGAGTCTTTCCCAGACGAAGCGTTCGCTGTTCAGGAGGAAGGGAGGACGCTAAAGGACCAGGAATGATGAGAATCCCGGGATTTCTACTGATAAGCATACTGTTTTTTACATGCCTGGGTTGCAGCCCGGGCAATGGAAGTTCCGAAGGACGTACGCTTAAAGCAACAAGCCCGTCCCGGATCACCAGCCTTCTGGAACCTGCTGCCGCGCTTACGATCCCACTGGGTGAGGAAATCAGGGTGGTCCTCTCCATTCCCGACAGTGTACAGGTCGATTCCGTAGCTGTTTTTTTGGGAGGGGATCTGAAACACAGCATTACTTCCCCCGGAGAAAATCCGGGTACCCTTGAATTCAACCTGGGTACAGAAGGGGAGCATACAGGAAAATCGGGTCTTCGTCTCAGGGTTTATTTTACCGGTGGGAAGAGTGAGAACCATAGCAGGCAGATTACTTTTCTTTCCAATGTGGTGCCCGTGGAATATAGCTACCAGGTGGTGAAGGAATATCCCCATGATGTCTTAGCATATACCCAGGGATTGCAGTATGTGGACGGTGCGCTCTATGAAGGAACCGGTAATTACGGGACCTCGTCGCTCAGGCGGGTTACCCTGGAAACAGGAGAGGTGAACAAGCGCCGGGACCTGGATCAATCCCTGTTCGGGGAGGGCATTACTGTGCTGGGAGAACGTATCTACCAGCTTACCTACAAGTCGCAGGTTGGTTTTATCTATGACCTTAACACCTTCATGGAAATACAAAAGGTCTATTACCAGAACCGTGAAGGGTGGGGGCTGACCAATAACGGGGAGGAGCTGATCATGAGCGACGGGACCAACATCATCTATTTTCTTGATCCTGAGATGTTTACCGTCAACAGGCAGATTGAAGTATACCACAGCGAGGGGCCCGCCAACAGCCTGAATGAGCTGGAATACATCAATGGGAAAATCTGGGCCAACCGCTACTTCACCGATGAAATAGTCATTATCGATCCGGAGACCGGAAAGGTAGAGGGACGGATCAATCTGAAGGGGATCCTCAAGGCCACCGACAGGAGGCCCACAACGGATGTACTCAATGGAATTGCCTGGGATCGGGAAGGAGACAGACTATTTGTCACCGGGAAATACTGGCCCAGGCTTTTTGAGATAAAAATCAAAAAATCAAGCGGATAACTCTCCGGAAATTATCGTGACACTTCTGGGAATAATTTCGAAACGGACCGGCCCGTGGCCCAGGGATTCGCCGTCTGTTTCCACCTTCAGCAAGGATGATCCGCCTATCTGCACCGATTTGGCCATGTAGGTTTCCACTTTTGAGTGCTGGGTAATGGTTCCGTTGTATAGTTTCTTGATATTGGCTATGACATTCAGTTTTCCAATCTTCTTGATCAGGGTGATGCTGTAGAGGCCATCGTCGGCTATGGCATGGGGCACCTGGATCATCCCTCCGCCATTGTATTTGCCAATGCCCACGTTCAGGGAGAAGATTTTCCTGTCGTAGCTGGTTCCGTCAATCTCAATTACAGCCTTTTTTGATTTGTATTGAAGGAGGCTGTAAAAGATGTTGTAGAAATAAAGAAAGTGACCACTCTTCCCTTTCTCTTTCATTCGGTTGGTGCGTTCCACCACCCTGGCCCCAAATCCCATCCCGGCAATATTGATAAAGTAGCGCTTCCACTCCTTGCCGTTCTTCAGGTAGTTAACCAGCCCGGCATCCTGGATAAAAGTCTTCTGTTGCTTGATGGTTCTGACAGCCCCTTCGTAATCGGATGGAATATTAAATGTCTTGGCCCAATCGTTCCCGGTCCCCACAGAGATCATTCCAAGCATTACCTCGGTGGTATGGACCCTCTTCTGTGCAAAGACCCCGTTAATTACCTCGTTCATGGTCCCGTCACCTCCTACGACTATGATTTTCGAATAGCCTTCCTTGATTTTGTTCCGGGCGATGATGGAGGCATGCAGTCTCCGGTCGGTATAGTAGGTTTCATACCGAATGCCTTCTCTTTGAAGTATTTGTGTGATGGAGGGCCAGTCTTTTTTGATTTTGCCCCCTCCAGCTGCCATATTTACAATGGCTATCCAGTTTGATTTGCTCATATGCCACGCTATTCGCGGTTCAAAGATAGGGATTAAGGAGTTATCAATGAAATTTGTTGAAAAGGTGTTTATAAATGAAAAATTAATGTTTACAATAACGAAATGGTGAAAATTATCGGGGGACGTGAAAATAGTAAATTTGAAGCCCGTTTTAAATCCAAATAAATTTAAAGAAAAAGGCCGATGGGAAAAGTTATTGCGATAGCAAATCAGAAGGGAGGCGTTGGGAAAACCACTACAGCCATTAACCTGGGTGCAAGCCTGGCGGTGCTGGAAAAAAAGGTATTGATCGTTGATGCAGATCCCCAGGCAAATGCCACCTCCGGGACCGGATTTGATACAAGAAAAGTCAAGACCAGCATTTATGAGTGTCTTATTGAGGATGCAGACCCCAAAAAGATTATTCTCAATAGTGAGATTAATAACCTGGACCTGATTCCCTCCCATATTGATCTGGTGGGGGCCGAGATTGAGATGCTGAACATGAATGAGCGGGAGTATATACTCAAGAATGTCATTCAACAGGTACGGGATCAGTACGACTATATCCTGATCGATTGCTCCCCTTCGCTGGGTCTGATTACGGTCAATGCCCTCACGGCAGCCGATTCAGTGATTCTGCCTGTACAGTGTGAGTATTTTGCACTGGAAGGTCTGGGTAAACTGCTGAATACCATCAATATTATTCAGCGTGGTCTCAATCCCAATCTGGATATTGAAGGCTTTCTGCTCACCATGTACGATGCCAGGCTCAGGCTTTCCAACCAGGTGGTGGACGAAGTGCGCAAACATTTTCAGCAGATGGTTTTTGAAACCATTATTCAGCGAAATATTAAACTCAGTGAAGCACCCAGTTTTGGGAAGCCTGCAGTTCTGTACGATGCTGAGTCAAGGGGTGCGGTCAGCCACCTGAACCTGGCCAGAGAGATTCTTCAAAAGAATGAAGAAACCCTGCTGAAGCAGGAAGAAAAAGTAATGGACTAAGGAAAGGTACTTATGGCAGCAAAAAAGAACGCATTGGGAAGAGGATTGGGAGCATTGATCGATGTGAGCGAGGAGCAGCAGGACCGCAGCCTGGTACACTCGCCTTCGGCTGTAAGTGAAATACTCATTAAAAATATATCGGTCAATCCATTCCAGCCCCGCACCTCTTTTGATGAGGAGTCGCTTAACGAGCTGGTGATGTCGGTTGAGGAGCATGGAATCATCCAGCCCATTACCGTCCGGAGAGCTGCGGACAATTCCTACCAGCTGATCAGCGGGGAACGCCGTATACGGGCAGCCGAGAAAGCAGGGCTGAAAAGGATCCCGGCTTTTGTAAGAGAAGCGGGCGATGAAAATATGCTGGAACTGGCCCTGGTGGAGAATATCCAGCGGGAGGATCTGGATGCTATTGAGGTGGCCATTTCGTACCAACGACTTATAGAGGAATTCGAGCTGACCCAGGAGGGGCTGGGCAACCGTGTGGGAAAGAAGCGGGCCACCATTGCCAATTACCTTCGACTGCTCAACCTGCCAGTGGAGATTCAGACAGGCATACGCGAAAAGAAAATCTCCATGGGTCATGCCCGGGCGCTTCTGGCCATTGAGGACAAGGACTACCAGGTGGAGATCTTCAGCAAAATAATTTCCCAGGATCTGTCGGTCCGCCAGGTGGAGGGTCTTGCAAAAAAAATCAAAAATACCGAAGTACCCCGGGAGACCCCGGTAGACACAAGGTCAGATTACGAAGACCTTCGGGGGCACCTGTCTCACTATTTTGGGGCCACCATTGAATTCAAACGCAGCAATAAAGGGAGTGGCCACATCGTTATTCCTTTTAAATC
>JAYEOJ010000128.1:0-4500 GCA_034722835.1 Bacteroidota bacterium
ATATACAGGGTAGCGACTTCCGGATCCAGTCCGGCTGCCAGGTACTCGGATAAAACTTTTCTTATATTATCATGCAGATTCTCCGGCTTGGGATGAGTGGTCAGAGCATGGTAATCCGCCACGAAAAAGAAACACTTGTTTTCGTGTTGCATCTTCACAAAATTCTTTACCGCACCAAAATAATTCCCCAGGTGAAGATTCCCGGTTGACCTGATTCCGCTTAATACTGTGTCCATCGTGCAAAACTATAAAATGTTCTTGAAAAAACGTACTTTTGCCCCAATGACCACTACCCGTCAGCATAAAGTGTCCAGGTTGCTTCAAAAGGAGCTTGGTGAATATTTTCAGAGACAGGGCTCTGCCATTACCGGAGGAAAGATGATTACGGTCACTGTTGTCCGAATCAGTCCTGATCTGGGCATAGCCAAGGTGTATCTGAGTGTTTTCCCGGGCGATAATGCAGCAGAGGCCGTACATTCCATCTCTGAGAAAGCCGGACTGGTCAGGAGTGAATTGGGCAACAAGCTCCGGAATCAGTTAAGACACATTCCTGAATTCGCTTTTTATCTCGATGACTCTCTCGATTACATTGACCGGATCGAGGACCTTCTAAAAGATCAATAATGCAGTACGATCCCATCAAGCAAAGTCTGGGTAAAGTATTTAACAGCAACCCCTCTTTAAGAAGGGTGTTTTACCGCCTGCTGGATCTGCTCCTGCTGCGCTCCTGGCATATTCGCAGGGAATTAAGGAAGCTGAACCGGGAAGGATTCCGTCCTGAACAGATTGCCGATGCTGGTTCCGGGTTCGGGCAATATGTCTACTACCTGTCGAAGCGTTACCCCGAAGCCATGATCAACGGTCTGGATATTAAACAGGAGCAGGTAGATGATTGCAATCATTTTTTCACTGCCATCAAAAAAAATCAGAAGGTAAACTTCAAGTATGCAGATCTGACAAAGCTGGAGGAAGAGGAGGCATGGGACCTGGTACTCTCTGTGGATGTGATGGAACACATTGAGGATGATCGTACCGTTTTCCGCCATCTTTATAAAAGCTTAAGGCCAGGAGGGATCCTGCTGATTTCCACCCCTTCGGACCAGGGAGGATCGGATGTCCATCATGAACATGATGAATCTTTTATTGATGAACATGTCAGGGATGGATATGGTGTAGAGGAGATCGAGGAAAAATTACGAGAAGCTGGCTTTTCTGATATTCAAACCAAATACTCCTATGGCGGACCAGGTAAGATCTCCTGGAAACTCTCTATGAAATATCCCATATTGCTGGCCAATATCAGTAAACTGTTCCTGCTGGTGCTGCCACTTTACTACCTGCTTGTCTACCCTTTCTGCTATCTTTTGAATATGGCTGATGTCAGGGGTACACATGCCACCGGAACCGGACTTATCGTGAAGTGTAAAAAGTGAATCTTCCCTTTTACATAGCAAAGCGTTACCTGCTGGGGAAAAAATCCCAGAATGCGATCAATATCATTTCCGGCATTTCGGTGCTGGGCATCACCACCGGTACCATGGCTCTGGTCATTGTGCTCTCCGTTTTCAATGGATTTGATTCACTGGTTAAAGCCCTCTATAACACCTTTGATCCGGATATCCAGATCACTTCGGTAGAGGGGAAGACATTTTCTCCCGACCGGGAGACCTTACAGAACGTTCTTTCCATTCCGGGAGTATCCGCTGTTTCGGAGGTGCTGGAGGAAAATGTCCTTCTGCTTTATAACGACAGACAACATATCGCTACCGTCAAAGGGGTCGATGACGCTTTTACTAATGTATCCGGTCTTGATTCCATGGTCTATGACGGAGAAATGAAACTAAAGGATCGAAACAGGGCCTATGCAGTGGTCGGACAGGGTGTGGCCTACAGTCTGGGAATCGGACTCAACTTTATTGATCCGCTTTTCATCTATACCATAGACCGGACAGCCCGGATCAATATGTCACAACCCGAAGAATCGATCCGACGAAATTTCATCTACCCCTCAGGCATATTTGCCATCGAGCAGGACTACGATTCCAGGTACATTATCTGTCCCATTGACTACGTTAGGGAGCTGCTCCTGTACCAGGACGAGGTCACCCATCTGGAACTAAAGCTTGATCCCCTGTTTCCCGCTGAAGAGGTTCAGGAAGAGATTATGTCCCTGATTGGAGAAGGATACCATGTCAAAAACAGGGAACAACAGAATGAAATGTTCTACCGTGTGATGAGATCAGAGAAATGGGCTATTTTCCTGATTCTCACCTTTATCCTGATCATCGCTTCCTTTAACATCATCGGCTCACTGTCCATGCTGATCATTGATAAGAAAAAGGATATTCTCACGCTGCGCAACATGGGAGCCGGAAACAGGCTTATCAAACGGATCTTTCTGGTGGAAGGGTTGCTTATCTCAGTGCTTGGAAGTATAACTGGTCTGTTCCTGGGAACCGCCATCAGCTGGATCCAGCAGCACTTTGGGGTCATCAAACTAACCGGAAGTGGCTCCTTTATCATCGATGCCTATCCAGTTCATATTGAAGTGATTGACATCTGCCTGATCTGGGTAACGGTGTTGTTTATCGGATTGATTGCTGCCCGCTACCCGGTGCAGCAGATCTCAAAAAAATACCTGGCCGGAATCGAAAAGGGAAGCATTGTTTAAAACTTTGCCTCTCTCTTATGCTCAGAACCTCTAATTTTATGACGATCTGCGAACATTAAACGTTAGTGTTTGCAACCAATGACAGGCTATTCCAGTATTATTTTGGTATAGCACGAATTTGAGTCTCTATGAAAGCAAACAGGTATTCCATATTTCTGATTCTATTACTTGTATTCTCCATTGTTTCACTATCGGCCCAGGAGCTGGCCATTATAAATGTTACCACCACTCCAACCAGCTGTTCAGATGGAACGGATGGTACCATTTCTTTCAACATTTCCGGTGGTACCGCTCCCTATGAGTGGTTCATCTATGAGGGTATAGGCTTACCTGTTGATTTCGGGGGGCCCACCACAAGTACATCCATTACCTCCGTGGGACGAAGAAAGCTGGCTTTATATAGTATTGGAGTTAAGGATGCCGACGAGACCTCCGTCATCGTGTTTACATCTGTGGATGGACCAGACCCCATGCAAATTACCGACCTGGCATCCACCAACATTACCTGTAATAATGACAACAATGGAAGTATTACTGTAACAGCAACCGGTGAATCGGGCAGTCCCGTATATGACCTGAGCGGTCCGGTTACTGCTACGAATACAACAGGTATCTTTGCCAATCTTCCGGGTGGTGTCTATACAGTTACAGCAAGTGATGGAGGCTCCTGTACCTCAACCGATGTAAGCTCCCCTATAACCATTATTAATCCTGCTCTGGTCGACAGGACTATTGACCTGGTAACAAATGTGGAATGTAATGGGGAATCCACAGGATCTATTGAGATTACTCCGGGCGGAGGTACACCGAATTACACGTTTATGTGGACCGGTCCCGGTGGATTCAGTGCAACGTCGGAAGATATTTTTGGACTTGCTGCTGGAGACTACATCCTGACCATCACAGATGCCAATGGATGTAACATGGCTTTTCCTGCCATAAGCATCACAGAAAATACACCAATCACAGCCAGCTTTGTAATTACAGACCTCAACTGCGGAATGCCCGTGCCCAGCAACGACGGAGCCATTGATGCCAGCATCTCAGGAGGTTCTCCCCTCTATACTTTTCTCTGGAGTGGTCCCAACGGATTCTCTTCCACAGCCGAAGATATATCCGGACTGGAACCCGGATCCTATACATTGGAAGTCACCGATGACGCAGGTTGTGTGGAAACATTTCCTGCCCAGGTGGTCGGATCTCCGCCACCATTGACCGCCACTACCACCCAGGTGGATATTACCTGTTTCGGAGATGCAAATGGCTCCATTGATCTGACCGTAGGAGGAGGAACTGCCCCATATACCTTTGCCTGGACCGGCCCGGGCGGATTCACAGCTACAACGGAAGACATCAGCGGGCTGGAGGCTGGAGCCTACAATGTTACCATCTCCTATTCCGCTATCTGCTCAGCACCATTTCCAAACATAGCAACCATCACCGAACCACCTGAAATCCAGGTAAGCTCAGTGAAAACAGATATCTCCTGCGGGGGGCTCACTGACGGGGCCATTGATCTTACAGTAACAGGTGGGGTGGGGCCCTATACTTTTGCGTGGACCGGTCCTTCCGGATTCACAGCAACAACAGAGGATATTAGCGGGCTGGCAGCAGGGAGCTACAGTGTCACAGTTACCGATGCCACCCTTTGTTCGGTCCTCTTTTCAGATCAGGAAACCATTGTTGAACCCGCTTCAGTAGTAGCTACCTACGTTTCTCACCAGGATGTGCTCTGTAATGGAGAATCAAATGGTTCCATTGATATTGATGTAAGTGGTGGCATTGCTCCCTATTTATATGAATGGAACAACAGTTCAGGAACCCCGGTC
>JAYEOJ010000129.1:0-4496 GCA_034722835.1 Bacteroidota bacterium
GGCCATGTTCATGGTACCCGATACTGCCCCGGCATTCTCTTTCCCGATATCGATACAAAATGCCCAGGAGGGACTCAATGTCATATCAGCTCCGAATATGGCAATGGCCAGGAAGATGATGGCCACCTGTGGTGTGTCGATCCGGGCCATCATCAGCATTCCAAAAGCTGCGAGAATAAAACCGGTAATAGCCGGTAATCTTCTTGAGATCTTTATGTTGCGCCTCTTATATAAACTGTCCACCCAGAACCCGGATACCCAGTTCCCGACTGCTCCTGCAAACAGGGGTACCATGGAATAGAGACCCGCTTCAACCCCACCCAGAGCGAAACGATCTTTCAGGTAGGGATACATCCAGGTCAATGTAAAGTAAAAGGTGAAGTTACTGGCCATATACTGCAGCATGGCCAGCCACATGTTCCTGGTGGAGATGATCTTTCCAAAACTCAGGTTCCCTTTTCCCTTTGATGAGGATTGTTCCCTGGTTTCCAGGATATATCTCTTCTCCTGTTCGCTGATGGCTCCGGACTCTTCCGGACTGTTCCTGAAGAGCCAATACCAGAGCAGAGCAAAAAGCACGCCTATCATACCGAAAATGTAAAAACTCATGCGCCATCCTACATTACTGATGATGATAGCTACCAGTGGAAGCGCAAAGGCCGCCCCGATCCGGGACCCGGAGAAATTGATACCCTGTATAATGCCCCGTTCCTTTACCGGAAACCAGTTGTAGACCACTTTGGCCAGGCTGGGGAATGCACCTGCCTCGCCTGCACCGAAAAGAAACCGGATGACCATCATGGAGACAAAACTCCAGGCTGCACCGGTCATGGCAGTGAGCAGGGACCAGATGGAAACGATGGATGTGATCACCGTGCGTGGACCCTTTTTATCGGCCCATTTGCCGGAAGGGGTCTGGAAGAGCGCGTAACCCAGGGTGAACATAGCCATAACCCAACCGAAATCGGTGAGGTCAAAATTGAGGTCGTTGGAGATCTCCTCCTTGGCAGCCGAGATACATGCCCTGTCAATATAGAGCAGTACTGTGAGCATGAAGGTGGAGAAGACCAGCAGAAACCGGATGGGGATTTGAGGCTTTTTCAATTTTGTTTTGTTAACCGTACAACAAAACCACCCATAGCAGGCATTACAAGTTCAATGGATTGACCTGACCGGATCAGACTATTTTCAACGGAAAACTCTTTAGAAGTCTCTCCATCCTGAATCAGAAGCATGTCGAATTCCCCTTCATCCAGGAATGAGAAATCGATATTCACAGTTTGATCTGCAGACTCGCCATTGATTCCTCCAACATACCAGTCATCTTCGCTCTGACGAGCCAGAACAGCAAATTTCCCCGGATAACCTGACAGAAATTCTATCTCATCCCATGCTGCCGGAACAGACATAAGAAAATCCTTTACTGCTTCCGGCGTTTTGAGATAGCTTTCAACTGCATCGGGAAAATGTACCCAGCCTGATTCGTATACCACCGACAGAGCCAGCTCATGACCATAGGTTGTCAGATGCGGATATTCGGAATCAGAAAAAGTAACCGGTGTATAGTCCATGGGACCCACCACATTTCTTGTGAAAGGTAATATGGTATTGTGCCAGGGTGCGCGCTCCGGAAAGAATTCATCAAATCTGTAACACTCTCCGCCTTTCACAGCTTCCATCGTCATGAAATGGGGATATGTCCTTGACCAACCACGGGTTACTGTACATCCATGAAAATTTACCATAAGCTTGAATTCCTCTGCATCCTCCAGAATACCAAGGTATTGCTGAATACGGTCCTGCTTATCGCTTTGAAAGAAATCAACCTTTATACCTTTGGCCCCGATTTCATTCAGAAACTTAAATTCCTCCCGGCGAACAGAACGTTCCTGCATCCGGTCACGCGGTCCCCCGGGAACAATATTATGATCACCCCCGGAATTGTACCAGAGTAAAAGCCCCACTGATTTCTCATTGGCATAATTGGCCAGCTCTCTGATCTGATCTTCTTCCATCTCATCCCAATAGACATCAACCAGGGAATATTCCCAGCTCATCTCAGCAGCCAAATCGATGAAATTGACCAGTCTGTTGAAATTTCTCGGACTTCTCTCCACGGACCACCAGCTCCACGATGAACGACCGGGTATTATCCAGTCCCTGTCTTCAACCACACATGAAGGACTCAGATGGGTCACCATGGAAGACTCAACAACAGGTTTTAATGATTCGCCCATGATAATTAAACGCCAGGGTGTAGCCCATGGCAGTGTGGATGTAGGAGACACATCACCGATGCCAAGACCCTCCTGTTCATCAGGCATCCGGATACGATAGACTCCATTGAGGGCCTCCTGTTCCAACCGGGCACCGAAATATGTTGTATCCAATCCCGCTTCAGAGATTAATACCCAGAATCCTCCATTATGAATCTCAAACAGGGCAGGAAAGGACCATCCCGCCTTATTGGGAGAAGGGGTGCCTACTGCTATCTCTGGTTGATAATACTGTTCGTAGGCGGGACCATATTTACCTCCTGCATCCGCATGAGGCATCATAAATGCAATCCCGTCCTCAGGCAAAGAGAAACCGGTCACTTCATTGATCACGGTATACGGCTCAGCATCTTCTTCGGGAAACATATACCTGAAAGCAACACCATCATTATAGGCCCTTAAAATCAGATCCAGATGGCCGCCCTGTTCATTGGCGAAATGAAGGGTGAGTTGATTGGAAAAGTTATGGCACTCTTTACGTTTTCCGTGAAGCAGGCTGTACGTTTCGTTAACAGCTTCGATGGGAGAAGCCGAAACAAATGACAATCCTTCAATGAATTGCTGATCCTCCCTCTCTATCCCCAGTGGTGAGGATGAGATTACCATGATATCACCTGTATCGGTACGACAGGTAACCTGATAGAAAAGCGTGCTCTCCGGTAGTACGTTTTTTACGGTCATGATCAATTTACCATCGGGGGAGGATAGCTGCCAGCTGTGTTGTTCTGTACAGGAGACAAACACTAACATGAGTACCGGTAAAACACTCCATTTTCTTAAAATGCTTTTTAACTTATTCATCATTTTTATTTATATCTATTTCACCAAAGTCATTTGTCCTGATAAAATCCCGGCTCCGAGATCAACGGTGTAAAAATAATTTCCGGATGGTGCCGATTGCCCGCTTTGAGTCACACCATTCCAGGTCACTTTATAGACGCCGCTGCCATGTGTCTTTACAGTCAATAGATCTACAATCTGTCCCAGAGGGTTGATTATTTTAATGATTGCATCATCAACCATAGCCGAATTCACTTTAAAACGGATGGTGGTTGTGAGATTGAATGGATTCGGATAGTTACCCAACAATTCAAACTGCCCTGACTGCGTACTCTCTCTGTGCTCGTTGATTGCAACTGAAATGCCGGATACGGTTTCCTGAACATAAGCTACAAGTGCATCGTCCCAGTTCCACGTCCACCAGTCACTTCCTTTAATAAAAGTATTTTCGGTAACGCTAAAGGCTGTAATTAAGTCGCCCCGATAATCTGAGATACTGTTAGTGATATCGGCTTTTGTCCATTCCGCGGTACATTTATAAATACCTATTATCCCGTCAGAACTTCTTCCTTCTAATGGTTCCACATGACCTTTAAATATAACACTGTCGACTGTTGCAGTTGAAGGAATGGCTGTTAGATCACATTGGAAAAAACTGATCCTGTTTCTGAATTGTTTAATAAACCATGAATCTCCGTATTTATAACCGCTGTATGAAGTACCGTCATTGATGTCGTAGAAATTTCCACTGCTCTGGTTATTTGCAATAAAGTATGCGAGTGGATTATCTCCTCCAATCTCTCTTTTATAAACCTTTGTCACAGTCTCGCTGTTGTTTGTATAATGCACATGAAGCTCAGGCCGCCAGGTTATATCATCATCCCCCGATTCCAGAGAAGAGAGCCACGGCCCGGGATCCATATTTGAACTATCTATGGCCACTATGCTTATTATTTTATCCCCCCCGGTTGTCTCGTCAGGGCCATAACTGCTGTCTTCAGGTGGACTGTCTGTCAGGGTAAGAAGGATCTTGTCAATTAAAGGATCTTCCATCTTGCGTTTACAAATGGATAATATGTGTGTCCCCGCCGACGCGGTCATTGTAATCGGGCCCTCATGTTCACCGTCGCCCGGTCCTTTCCATTCAGGCTTCCAGCACCATCCGTTTTTCGTCAGATAGATATCCGGAACTCCTGCATACGGATTGTCCTCCGGTGCTGTGAGGGTTTCACCGTCCAGTTTTATAAAAAGGCCATTATTCTCCGCGGTTGTTGCATAAGCCCGTATCCAGATATACCATGTACCTGCAGTATTCAGTGTAATACTATAGTTCAGTGATCCATCGCTGCCAACCTGCATTGCCTGAGTGCCGGAGGCATCGGATCGGTATACGATACTGTAACCCTCCTGTGATGTGTAATTCTCGGCTTCCATGGATAC
>JAYEOJ010000130.1:0-4483 GCA_034722835.1 Bacteroidota bacterium
AAGTTTCAGCATGGCTTCATCTGCCTGCATTCTGGCCATAGCAAGCTGATCCGCCAGGTCTTCACTGCTGGCCACCTTTGTTTTTAATGCTCTGTTTTCAGCAACCATTACATCAATCTCCTCTTGAGTCATGGATGGCTTTTTAAATAAACTGCAGGACGAGACGATCAATCCCAGTAAAACGATTCCAATCAGATTCTTCATTGTGAAAGGTTTTTGGTTCTTCAAGATTAAAGGTAAGGAAAATCCATTTACAGTGAATTTGAATACAAATAGATTTGTTAATAACTCTACATATCTGTTAATCAGCTTTATAATCCCTTTTATTGTACTTTTGAAAGATGAGCAACTCATTTCCGGACCATCTTTTGCAGGCAGCTGAAGAGTATTTTTGGATTCTTTCCAAAGGATATCCCCAGGCGGCTGCTTTGAAACTGGTAGGGGATAAATTCATGCTGCCACGTGATATGCGGCAGATTCTTTACCGGGGAGTTGTCCCGGACGAACAGGCATTGTCAAGACGTGGAAAGATCGGAACAATAAAGAAGGGCAATCTTGTATTGATTGATACTTACAATGTGCTTTTTACAGTAAATAATTACCTCCTGGGCAAACCTCTGTTTATCAGCAATGACGGTTTGTTACGTGATGCCGGGGAGATGCGTGGCA
Source organism: Bacteroidota bacterium (assembly GCA_034722835.1). Taxonomy (GTDB): domain Bacteria; phylum Bacteroidota; class Bacteroidia; order Bacteroidales. The sequence continues at coordinate 670 of JAYEOJ010000130.1, forward strand.
GGATTATCAACAAAGCGCAGTTTTCCCGATCGGTGTCCTTGATGCTGGAGGTGCTGCAAATGTGGCCTGGAGCTACCTATATTCACTATCTCGATGAACCGGTCTCTCATAGTGGGCGCCTTTCCATTGAACTGTGCAAAGATATGGTTCAAATGGGAATAGAAGGAGATGCTCACACGGTTCGTTCGCCGGATGATCTGCTTAAAAAGGAGAAAAGCGATGCCATTTGCACCTCTGACGGGGCGATTATTGACCAGTATAAAGGAAAGGTTATCGACTTGCCCAGGTTCCTTCTCCAGCACTATTTTGAGACCGATTTTCCCCTGGTTATTCCTTAGCTGATTCTCCCAGGAAGAGCAATGTTGAAATGGGATAGTGGTCTGAATGATCTGTTTTGATCCTGAGAAATTCGGAAGATAAGAGGGGAGGCCCGTACATGATATAGTCAATACGGAACGAGGGAAGTTCCCCGGCATAGGTGTTCCCGAATCCCCTGCCTGATTTTCTAAAAGCATCATCCAGCCCTCTCTTGATTTTCCGGTAAGCATAAGATTGCGGGGTATCATTGAAGTCGCCCATGACAATCACCGGGTGCGGTGAATCCTTGATGTAACTGGCGATCACCTTTGCCTGCTCGGCCCGCATGGAAAAAGCAGTTTTAAGCCTGGATCCAATGGCCCTTATTTCGCTCATCTGTTCGTTGTTGTATTTAAACCGGGCCGTATCCATAAAAGCATAATTATCCTGTTGAAGCCTGATGGATTGTAAATGAATGTTGAAGACCCTGACGGTATCAGATTGGAATAGGATATCGGTATACATGGCTGCATTGAAGGAGGAGTTAAAGGGGATCCTGCTCTTTTTCAGAATGGGATATTTACTGAAAGTGGCGATCCCGAACCCGTTCCTGTTGGTGTGGTCTGCAGCATAGTATACAGCATTGTGTGGGAGATATTTCAATTGACTGGAAATATAGGTATGTGTCTGGCCACTTACGGTGGAGGTGTAGTATTCCTGGAAGCAAAGCAGTTGAGGTTCCTGTGTATCGAGAAAATTAAAGATCTCTTGTTTTGCTTCTGGCTCCGTATTCCACTGGTAGATATCAAATCCCCTGACATTGTAGGAAAGCGTTTTCAGATATCTATCCTGCGTAATGTTTACTGGGATTTCCGATGGTCTGAGGTTCAAAGGCAAGAGATTGTTTAAATGGTTCCATCCCAGAAGTGTAACAATGATGGAGAGCAGAATTTCTTCCTTCAGGCGGATCAACCAGTAACAAATAAAGGCCAGATGAACCATCAGTATGTAAGGGTAAGCCAATCCGAACAGAGCGGGGAGAAACACCTTTGCAGGGTTCACGAATGGTGCCAGATAAGCCAATAGCATGGCAATGGCAGCCAGGATATTCAGGATCAGGACAACTCTGTCAGTAATTTTACCCACAATTATTTTTTATTGCTCATTTTAAAGAGCAGCTCTTTCTCCCTGGAAGAGAGACTGTCATATCCGGCCTTAGAAATCTTATCCAGGATCTGATCGATCTCTTTTTGTTCTTCGGCCTTATGCTTATTGTATTTTTTATCGTCTGCCGGACGTTTCTGATCAGCGGATCTTTTATAGGTGACCTTCAATCTCTCTTTCCCGGGTTTGAACCAGGTGGCAATGCTGTCCATGATCCGGTCAAATCCTTTGGTAAGATCTTTTCCCCGTCTGTAATAATAAGCAAAAAGGAATCCTGAAAGGGCACCCCCTATGTGTGCAATTTTCCCTCCCGTATTCACCGAGAAGTCAACCATAGAGGTGAGTATAAACATGACCAGGGCTATATAGACGATTTTAACCGGACCGATCAGTATAAGATGCATTCTGCGATCCGGCTGGTAGGTTGCGGCGGCAACCACTACGGCCATGACGGAAGCGGATGCCCCCAGGGCAACCGATTGATCCCTGACCCCTTCAAAAACAGGGAAGACATTGTAGAATACAACGTAAAGGATTCCCCCGGCCAGTCCTCCCAACAGGTAGGTGCTAAGCAGTTTCTTCAGTCCCAGCTCCTGGATAAATACAGTACCGAACCAGTACAACCAAAGCAGATTGAATAGAATATGAATAAAACCCTCATGCAGAAACATATAGGTAACAAGGGTCCAGGGACGCCGTGCAAGAACCTCCAGATTGGCAGGAACTGCCAGATGGCTCAGAAATCCCGGGAACAGCTCGTAAGCGTTTGACAGAATCAGTAAAATCCTGACAATTTGTACTGTCAGAAAGAGTCCAAGATTAAGATAAATAAGTTTATGCAGGGTGGTCCCTTTTCGGAACGACTCTTTTATTTCGTCGATAATACTCATTTAATCAGAAAGTTAATAGAAATTTCGTGTAAACTTGTTCCAGTACCTGATTAAAAAGAACCCAAAAATCATACCACCCAGGTGGGCAAAGTGAGCAATGTTACCACCGCTTTGCGTGATACCCAGGAATAATTCAAGAGCACCAAATCCGATGACCAGCCATTTGGCCTTAATGGGGATGGGGATGAACATTATGAATAGAGGGGTATTGGGGAAGAGCATACCAAAGGCCAGCAGGACACCATAAACAGCGCCGGAGGCTCCAACCGTTGGCCGGACAAGGTCCCTTCCTATCTGGTAGAACGGATTTCCGGGCTGCAGGATCTCATTCAACAGGGCATGGTTTATCCTGTCAACCGAATAGGCATCCTTCAGTGCTAATATATCGGGGGCAAACTGGATGTAATTGACCAGTTGATGGAAGAATGCTGCGCCCAATCCGGTAGCCAGGTAATAGATCAGGAAGCGTTTGCTTCCCCAGACGCTTTCCAGGGTTTTCCCAAAGATCCACAGGGCGTACATATTGAAAAAGATATGGCCGAGACCTCCATGCATAAACATATGGGTGACGATCTGCCATGGCTGGAAGAAGGGTGATTGAAAGTAAAACATCCCCAGCAAGGCATGCAGGTTCACATTGAACATCCGTTGGAAAAGCATGGTTCCCAGCAGCATCACCACATTGATAATGATCAGGTTTTTCGTAACCGGAGGAGTACTGCCTAATCTACCACTATAAAATCGATTCATGTCTTATTCTTTAAAATGGGAATCTAGTTCTTCCAGGTCCATGATCCTGACGATCAAGGAGCCGGAAGGTGTGTAATTGGGGGTCTCACATGCAAACAGCTGGTCAATCAGTTCCTGCATTTCCATATCGCTTAATTGTTTCCCGTAATGTATGGCCGATGCCTTGGCTGCAGCCCGGGATACTTTTTCTGATTGCTGTGTATCATTTAGTCCCTGTAATGTCTTATACTGCTCGATCATAAATTCTATGGTCTCGCCTGCAGCAGCAGGTTTCATTTCTGCAGGGAAACCGTGTATTACCACACTGTTGTTTCCAAAGTCACGTATATCAAATCCCAGCTGCTCCATGGCTTTGATCATTTCCAGGCACACCTGGTAATCTGCTGCATTCAGGGTGACGGTTTCCGGGAACAGAGATTGCTGTGCCAGGGGCTGCTTTTTCTTGAGGGCGGCAATCATTCGTTCAAAAAGGATGCGTTCATGGGCTCTCCGCTGATCAATCAACATTACTCCTGATTTAACAGGCGACAGGATATATTTGTTCCTTATCTGCAGATTTTTCTGGGTGTTGGTTACGATTCCATGAGCCGGTTCAAAAAGCTGTTCCCAACCTTCAAATCGCTCATCCTGGTACGGGGTCGACCGTTTTTCCCTTTCATAGGTGTGTTCTCCTGCAAAAGGATTGTAGCCTGGATTGGTATCAATGGTAGGCT
>JAYEOJ010000131.1:0-4475 GCA_034722835.1 Bacteroidota bacterium
TTGCCCATGGTTCTACTGCAGCGGGAAATGACCAGGTTCGTTTCGACCTGGTGATCCAGGTACTGGCTCCTGACTTAGAGATAATCACTCCCATCAGGGAACTAAAAATATCCAGGGAAGATGAAATTGATTACCTGAGAAAAGCAGGGATAGAGATGAACTGGAGCAAGGTGGAATACTCCATCAACAAAGGAATCTGGGGGACCAGCGTGGGAGGGAAAGAGACACTTAGCTCTTCGGATGAGTTACCCCCGGAGGCCTATCCCACACCCATGGAAAAATCAGGTTCAGAAACAGTGAACATAGGCTTTGAGCTGGGCGAACCGGTAAGTCTGAACGGACAGTTGCTGGAGCCCCTGATGGTTATTCGTGAGCTTGAAAAACTGGCTGCTCCCTGGGGAGTTGGACGGGATGTGCACGTGGGCGATACCATTATCGGAATCAAAGGCCGTGTGGGTTTTGAAGCTGCTGCATCACGGATGATTATTGATGCACACCTGGCCCTGGAAAAGCATGTTCTAAGCCGCTGGCAGTTGCACTGGAAGGAGCAGATCGGGCAGTGGTATGGCATGTTTGTGCATGAGGCTCAATACCTGGAGCCGGTGATGCGCGACCTGGAATCTTTTTTAGAATCGTCCCAGAAGAATGTCACAGGGATGGTTACGCTCAGACTCAGGCCTTATAGTTTTTCTGTGACAGGAGTGGATAGTCCCTACGATCTGATGAATGCCTCCTTTGCCACTTATGGGGAGATGAACAAAACATGGACCGCAGAAGAGGTCGATGGTTTTACCAGGATTCTGGGGAACCAGCAGCGGATCTGGTATGCTGTAAATGGAACAGATAACCAGCTTCAGGAATAGTTTTATTAAAGTTGTAAAAAGGATGAAAAGAATTGGAATTATTGGTGCCGGGAATATTGGAATAGCCATTGCGAAGGGCCTGGTTGTGCAAAAGCTAATTGAACCCTCGCAGCTATATTTATCCAGGAAACGGAATGGCTTGCTGGCTATACAGGAGAAGGAGGGTTTTACGGTTACCGATAACCACACCCTGGTTTCGAAATGTGATATAATCATACTGGCTGTATTGCCCGGACAGGCCAGGGAAGTGATGCTGGACCTGACACCCTTGTTTTCGGGAGAGAAAAAACTTCTGGTAAGTGTTGTTTCTGCGGTTAGCATCAACGAATTAAAGGAGTGGAGTGGCAAGCAGACCGAGGTGGTACGGATCATGCCCAATACCGCTGTGGAATATGGGGCCAGCATGACCTGTATTGCTGGTGAAAGTGAAGGAGCCGTGAACCAGGTGAAAAGCCTGTTTGATCCCCTTGGACAGACCATGGTCATCAAGGAACATCTGATGCCCGCCGCTACTATTCTTGCTGCCTGTGGGATTGCTTTTTTTCTTCGCTTCATCAGAGCGGTCTCCCAGGGGGGGATCCAGATTGGATTTCACGCTGAAGAAGCGGGCAAAATTGCTGCCCAGACGGCCCTGGGTGCAGCACATTTACTGATGCAGACAGAGAACCACCCGGAAACGGAAATTGACAGGGTCACCACCCCCATGGGCTGCACCATTTCGGGTTTGAACGAGATGGAACATTTCGGATTAAGCTCGTCCATGATTAAGGGAATTGTAAAATCATACTCGGAGATCAGTGATCTGAAATGAGTGGAAAGATTCCATATACGGACCTGTTGATGGAGATGCTCTCCATACCTGCAATCAGCCGGGAAGAGGAAGCGCGATCCGACTTTCTGGAAAATTATATGAAAGGATTGGGATGGCCGGTGACACGAATCCATCATAATCTGCTGGTGGGTGATCCGGATCTTCCCGGAGCCGGAATATTACTGAATTCACATATGGATACCGTTCCCCCGGTGGATGGCTGGGAGACTGATCCCTTTTTTCCTGTGGTAAAAGGAGAGAAGATTACCGGATTGGGAAGCAATGATGCAGGAGCATCGGTGGTAACTATGATGGTGGCTTATGATCAAATGAGAGAAGTACTTAAAGAGCGCATAAACCTGATGCTGCTGATCAGTACTGAAGAAGAGGTGTCGGGAAGCAATGGCATATCCTCGGTACTGCCCATTTTTGAAGAACTGGATGCAGTCATTGTAGGTGAACCCACGGGAATGGCTCCGGCTGTGGCAGAACGGGGCCTGATGGTGCTGGATGGGGTGCTACGCGGAAAGGCGGGTCATGCAGCCCGGAATGAAGGGCAGAATGCCATTTATGAAGCCCTGCAGGATGTGAAAGCCATCAAACAGCTTCAGTTTACCGAGGAATCGGAGTGGCTGCCGCTCCCGGGTGCACAGGTGACCATGATTTCAGCAGGCACCCGTCATAATGTGGTACCCGATCGCTGCAGCTATGTAGTGGATGTGAGAAGTAACGACAGATACGGAAATGAACGATTGCTGGAGATGATTCGGTCGGCCTGTAAGGCTGAGTTGATCCCACGTTCGACCCGTCTGCGTTCATCGGGACTTGATAGCAATCACTTTTTAATGAAGGCCATCCTGGATGCCGGACTTGAACCCATGGGTTCATCCACGCTATCGGATATGGCACTGATTCCTTTTCCTTCCATTAAAATGGGTCCGGGCGATTCGGCACGATCCCATACGGCTGGTGAATACATAAAAAAGAGCGAGTTAGAGCAGGGAGTGTCGACTTATTGTCGCTTCCTGGAAAGTATAGAGCTTTAAGAAAGGAGAATCATATGAAACTATGGGCTAAAGACATATCGACCGTACAGCGTATCCTGGAATTTACTACGGGCAAAGATCCGGTATATGATCTGGAACTGGCCCCATACGATGTACTGGGATCTATGGCACATACAATCATGTTGGCCAAAGCCGGATTATTAAGTAAGGCGGAAGCAGAAAAACTTCTACCTGCTCTGGATCAACTCCACAGGGAGGCTCTGGAGGGTAAACTTGTTCTGGAACCTGGAGTGGAGGATATCCATTCCCAGGTGGAGATGGTTTTAACCGGAAAGCTGGGTGATATTGGGAAAAAAATTCATACGGGACGATCAAGGAATGACCAGGTAATGGTCGATGTGAAGCTCTTTTTGAGGGATGAGATCAAGGAGATTGCTGAGAAGACCCGGGGATTGGCAGAGATGCTCCTGAAACAGGCTACAACTTACCGGGATGTACTTATGCCCGGCTATACCCACATGCAGGTGGCCATGCCTTCCTCCTTCGGACTCTGGTTCGGGGGCTATGCAGAGGCCCTGGCCGATGATCTGACCTACCTGCAGGGGATCCATGAGGTGGTTAACCAGAATCCCCTGGGTTCTGCTGCTGGTTTTGGCTCTTCCTTTCCGGTGGACCGTGAACTGACTACCCAACTGATGGATTTTCAGGAGATGCATATCAGCTCGGTCAATGCCCAGATGAATCGTGGAAAAACAGAATGGTATGTGGGTACCGGAATTGGAGCATTGGCTTCAACCCTGGCGCGTCTGGCCATGGATGCGGTACTTTTCATGGGACAAAACTTCCGTTTTATTACCCTTCCGCCGGAGTTAACCACCGGGTCTTCCATTATGCCTCATAAAAAGAATCCGGATGTACTGGAACTGCTACGGGGTCGATGTAATCGCCTGACTACGGTAGCCTCTGAGGTATCATCGGTCACTGGAAATCTGATATCGGGATACCATCGCGATTTCCAGCTTTTGAAGGAGATCCTTCATCCGGCCCTGGAAGAGTTAAAGGTCTGCCTGGAGATGATGCATTACATGGTAGAGCATATGGAGGTCAACAAGGATATTCTGAACGACGATACCTATCAATATATCTACTCCGTTGAGGAAGTAAACCTTAAGGTACAGGCGGGAATCCCTTTCAGGGATGCATACCGCGAAGTGGCATCTGAAATTGATAAGGGCCGTTACAGGCCCGGCCGGGATCATAGCTATACGCATCTTGGAAGTATTGGTAATCCCGGATTGGATGAGATCAAAGTGAAACTGGAAAAGGCCTTTGGCGGATTTCACTTTGTAAACAGTGAAGAGCTGGTAAATCGTTTACGTAACTATTTCGGAAAGTCATGACACACAGAAAATATTTAAAGGATAAAAAGAGGATTGTAGTCAAGGTGGGCACCAGTTTGCTGGCCTATGAGAACGGGAAGATCAACCTGCAACGAATGGAAAAACTGGTGAGGACTCTGGCTGATCTGAGTAACAGCGGCAAAGAGGTGGTTCTGGTCTCATCAGGCGCAGTAGGTATGGGAGTTGGAATGATCGGTCTTGAGAACAAACCTGATAACCTGGTAAAGAAACAGGCTCTGGCGGCCATTGGACAGGTGGGCCTGATCAGGTTGTACCAGAAATTTTTCGATGAGTATAACAAAACCGTTGCCCAGATTCTGCTGACCCGCGATGGGATTGAGAACAGCCTGCGAAGGAAAAATGCAAGAAACACACTGAAACAACTAATCGAAAT
>JAYEOJ010000132.1:0-4471 GCA_034722835.1 Bacteroidota bacterium
GATGATATCCATAAGATCATAGATATTGAACTGAAAGGGCTCTACGAACGGGTCACCACTCTTGGTTTTGGCATCAAGCTTTCGGAAGAGGCCAAAGATTATGTGCTGGATAAAGGATATGACATCCAGTATGGTGCAAGGCCCCTGAAACGAGCCATTCAGAAATACCTGGAAGATCCCATGGCAGAAACGATTATTAAATCGGCCCTGGTGGAGGGCGATACCATGCTGGTCGATTTTGATAAGGAGAAGGAAGAGATCACTGTCTCCATCAAGAAGAAAAAAGCTCTAGCTAAATCTAAGGTAAGCAAGGAGTTACCCAAAACAAATAAGGAACTCCCGGAAGGAAAGAAGGAGCTCCCCAAGGGAAATGGCGAGGATAAAGCCTAAGCCTGCTCCACCTCTCCGTACAGATCAAATTCACCGGCACCGATAATCTTTACCCGGTAGAACTGACCTATGGTGAGTTGCTGATTATCTTCAAGCAGCACTTCATTGTCCACTTCCGGTGAGTCGTACTGGGTCCGCCCCACAAAATAGCCCTCTTCCCTCCTGTCGATCAGTACCTTGAATGTGTGTCCCACCTTTTCCTCGTTCAGGCTAAGCGAGATGGCCTGCTGCAATTCCATAATGGCTGCAGCCCGTTCCGATTTCACCTGGTCCGGAACATCGTCCTGGAAATTTTTATAAGCCGGAGTATCCTCCTCGTGAGAATAAGGAAAAACACCCAGTCGTTCAAATCGGAAATCCCTGATAAAATCCTTAAGTTCGGTAAAGGTCTCCTCTGTCTCCCCCGGGAACCCGGTAAGCACGGTGGTACGAAGCGCCACATCCGGTACTTTCTTCCGGAATTCCTGTAATAAGCGCTCCAGTTTTTCCCGGTCATGTCCCCTGCCCATGGATGAAAGAATCCCGGTGTTTACATGCTGAATGGGGATATCCATGTAGTTGCAGATTTTCTTTTCAGAAGCCATCAATCCGATTACTTCCTCGGGAAATCCTGTTGGATAGGCATAGTGAAGGCGGATCCACTCCAGCTCTTCAATCTTCACCAGCTCTTTCAGGAGTTCAGGCAATGTTCTTCTGCCATAAAGATCGATTCCATAGTTTGTCAGGTCCTGTGCAATCAGGATCAACTCCCTTACTCCCTTATTAACCAGGTTTTTACTCTCCTGAACAAGATCCTCGACAGAAACAGACTGTTGCACACCACGTATTCCGGGGATGGCGCAAAACGCACAGGTCCGGTTGCACCCTTCGGAGATCTTTAGATATGCATAGTGCGATGGTGTGGTCAGTTCACGCTCCATCAGCAATCGCTGATCCAGTTTACTCCCCATGGCCTCCAGGATGGCAGGCATCTCCCATACCCCGAAAAATCCATCCACCTCCGGCATTTCTTTTATCAGATCCTCTCTGTAACGTTCAGAGAGACAACCCATCACAAAGAGTTTCCGGATGTTTCCATGTCGCTTCTCCTCCACGTACGATAGAATCGTATCCACTGACTCCTCCTTGGCATCCAGAATAAATCCACAGGTATTGATAATCACTGTATCTGCTGCGGTATCATATGCATTATGCAGCACCTTGTAGCCGGAGGCACGGAATTGTGCCAGCAGGTGCTCTGAATCGACCAGGTTTTTGGAACAACCCAGTGTAAGAATATTAACAGTCATTATTGGCTGAATAGGCTGTCTACAAATTCATTGCGGTCAAAAATCTGGAGGTCCTCCAACTTTTCTCCGATGCCGATGTACTTGACGGGGATCTGGAACTGATCAGAAATACCCAGCACCACACCTCCTTTTGCAGTCCCGTCCAATTTGGTAAGGGCCAGTGCGTTTACCTCGGTAGCCCTGGTAAATTCTTTGACCTGTTCAAAGGCATTCTGACCTGTTGAACCATCCAGGATCAGCAGAATCTCGTGAGGGGCCTCGGGAATAAGCTTCTGCATGACACGCCTGATCTTACTCAGCTCGTTCATCAGGTTTACCTTGTTGTGAAGGCGGCCGGCCGTATCAATAATCACTACGTCGGCACTTTCGGACATTGCAGATGAGAGGGTATCATAGGCCACGGATGCAGGATCGGATCCCATCTCCTGTTTTACAATCTCAACCCCTACCCTGTCTGCCCATATGGAAAGTTGGTCCACCGCTGCTGCTCTGAAGGTATCGGCAGCTCCGAGGATCACTTTTTTCCCCGCCTGCTTGAAGTGGTAAGCCAGTTTTCCGATGGTGGTGGTCTTCCCCACTCCATTCACTCCAACCACCATAATGACATAGGGAGTTGCCGGCAATGCTTCCTCAAAACCAACTACCAGGCCCGAATTATTCTCCTCCAGAAGCAGAACAATTTCCTCCTTTAAGATAGCATTTAACTCACTTGTATTGAGGAATTTATCCTTTGAGGCACGTTGCTCTATCCGTTCAATGATCCGCAGGGTGGTATCCACACCTACATCGGAGGTGATCAGTACCTCTTCCAGATTATCCAGCACCTCATCATCCACCCGGGATTTTCCAACAACCGCCCTGGATAGTTTCTTAAAGACACTCTCCTTGGTCTTCTCCAGTCCCTTGTCGAGACTCTTTTTTTTATCTGAAGTAAACAGGCCCATATCTCGTGTAAAAAAAAAGCTTCCTTAAAAATAAGAAAGCTCTGTGATATAATAGGATTGACAATGATTAGTTACCAAAGAAATCTTTGATATGATCATTGTGTACCATTTCTTCTTCGAATATGTATGCTCCGGATTTGGGTGATTTTACCATTTTAATGCATTTGGTAAAATTCCTGCCCTCTCCACTCTGCAAACTTGCTACTACTTTCTTAGCCATTTTTCAGATCCTTATTTAATTTCGCGATGTACAGTTACTTTTTTCAATACGGAATTGTACTTCTTCAGCTCCAGCCTGTCAGGAGAATTTTTCCTGTTCTTGGTTGATATATAGCGTGAAGTTCCAGGCATTCCGCTCTCTTTGTGCTCGGTGCACTCAAGAATAACCTGTACCCTGTTTCCTTTACCTTTTTTAGCCATTTTCTACTCTGATTAATAAGATTTTAAAAATCCTTTTTTTACGGCATCATCCAATGTAGCTTTCAGTCCGTTTTTATTGATGGTGCGAATTGCCTGAGCAGAAACGCGGAGGCTCACATACCTGTCTTCTTCTTCAAGATAAAACTTCTTATCGAAGAGATTCGGCTGGAAGGTTCTTTTGGTCCTTCTCTTTGAGTGAGAAACGTTGTTTCCCACCATCATCTTCTTACCTGTTATCTGACAAATTTTCGACATTTTTCCTTATAGTTTCAGATCGATTCTTCTAACGAGGCGCAAATTACGCAATTATTTATGACATAATCAAACTTTCCATCCAAAAAAGCCTCGTAAAGCCTCTCACAGAGCCGGAATAATTAACCGCGGTCCTATTTCACTGAAATCAACACCTTCCTGAACACAGGAGAGCTTGTTTCAGGCCCCAGACCACGAAGGGTAAGCACATAGATCCCGGGGGAATCTGGTGTTGTAAAATGTATGCTGCACCAACCCTCATCCGTGAGCTCAATCTCAGGGTCCCAGAGAAGCAGATTGCGGATATCCGGAAGGGAAGTTTCATTTGGCTTGGTCTCATGCTTGTGAAGCGGAACAGTTTCATCAAGTAAGCGGAGATTGAAAAAGTGCCGTTCTCCCTCCTGTGTTATACCGGCCATGTCCTTTTTACCGGAATAAACACTGAAGATACCGCTGTATCTGATATTTCCAACCATATACGCACGGTTGAGCACTTCAATTCTTTCTATCCTGTTGCTGGGGATATTTAAGAACTCTTCATTATTTGCAACCGGTACGTTGTCCATCAGAACCAGGGGCGGATAAATTTCCATACAGGAAGGTCCCTGAATGGAAAGAGATGAGCCATCACTGCTGCTGTTAACGGAGACCTGGGGGATGATCTCGTAAATGAATTCCCTTAAATCGGATAGCTCAATATAGTCCGAGACATAAGTTACTGAGGCCCCCTGGCCGTAGAATGGAAGTTGCTGCCTTTCTGATTTGTCATCAGGATCTGTTTCAGACCCATACCGCTCCTTTAACTGGGTATTTACCAGGGCCTCTTTTACCATCACCTGTTCTGTCGAATCGATGATTAAAGGCACATAGGGCAGCATGACCGGTTTGTTGCAAAACTCCGAAGCAAGCAGGACTTTGTGATTTAACAGGGAATCTGATCCATTGGCGATATGCAGCTCGGGATTACCTGTCAGATGGGGCAATGCAAAAAGAAATGAACCATTTTTCCCTGAAAAAACTTCAGTATATAAGAAGGGATTGGAATAGGAAGAGAGATGAAGCCTGCCGCTTGCTACTGGCTCGCCTGTTCCAGAGTCTGTTATCCTTCCTGAAAGGGTCAATCCATTTATCTCCGGAAGAAATTCAATCTTACCCGCTTCATTCTCTGCTTCCCCT
>JAYEOJ010000133.1:0-4466 GCA_034722835.1 Bacteroidota bacterium
GGAAGCAGGTTGAGGTGTGATACCTTGGCTCCAACAAAGAGCATGGCCGATGCATTTTTGCAGGCGGCTACGCAGGCTCCGCATCCAATGCATGCCGCGGCATCCATCGAGAGTTCTGCAAGATCCTTTTTCACAGGAATGCTGTTGGCTTCGGGTGCACTTCCGGTGTTGACTGAGACATAGCCCCCTTCCTGGATCAGTTTGTCAAAAGCGGTACGGTCCACCATCAGGTCCCTGATCACTGGAAACGCCCTGGCCCTCCAGGGCTCGATAACGATGGTATCGCCATCCTTAAACTTTCGCATATGGAGCTGGCAAACAGTGATCAGTGAATCGGGGCCATGGGGCCTTCCATTAATATACAATCCGCAGGCGCCACAGATTCCTTCCCGGCAGTCGTGATCATAAATGACAGGTTCCTCTCCCTTGTTGATCAGCTCTTCGTTCAGAACATCAAGCATCTCCAGGAAGGAGCTGTCGGTGGAAATGTTATTGAGCCGGTAGTTCACAAATTTGCCCCTGCTATTGGGATCTTGCTGGCGCCAGATTTTCAGTTTCAGATTCATGGCCTTATGTCTCTTATTTATAATTCCTTTGTTTGACTTCTATGTATTCAAAATTGAGCTCTTCCTTGTGGAGTGCAGGTTCCTTGTCTTCTCCCTTGTACTCCCAGGCAGCCACATAAGTAAAATCCTTGTCATTACGCAAGGCTTCACCCTCTCCTGTCTGGTACTCCTCCCTGAAATGTCCGCCACATGACTCTTCCCTGAGTAGTGCGTCTCTGGCCATCAGAGCTCCAAGCTCAATGAAGTCAGCCAGTCGGCTGGCCTTCTGCAGTTCCTGGTTCATGTCATTTAGCTCTCCCGGTATGTTCAGATTAAACCAGAACTCCTCCTTCAGCTTCTTTATCTCCTCAATGGCCGTAAGCAGACCTTCTTTATTCCGGGCCATTCCCACACCCTCCCACATGATTTTTCCAAGCTTCTTATGGAGGGTATCAACACTCATGGTCCCTTTGACCGCCATCAGTTTTTCAAGTTGTTCCTGCACCTCTTTTTCCGCTTTGTCAAACTCCGGAATATCGGTCTTGAACCTGGGCGTATTGATTTCATCGGCCAGGTAATTCTGAATGGTGTAGGGCAGTACGAAATAGCCATCTGCAAGTCCCTGCATCAGGGCCGATGCCCCCAGTCTGTTGGCACCATGATCGGAGAAATTGGATTCGCCTGTGGCAAACAATCCGGGTATGGTGGTATGCAGTTCATAATCCACCCAGACGCCGCCCATGGAGTAATGGATGGCCGGATAGATCATCATGGGAACTTTGTAAGGATCATCGTCGGTGATCTTCTCATACATCTGGAACAGGTTCCCGTATTTGGCTTCGATTACATCCTTCCCGAGTCGCTTGATTGCATCCTGAAAATCGAGGAACACAGCCAGGCCTGTTGAGTTTACACCATGGCCTGCATCGCAGCGCTCTTTTGCAGCTCTTGAGGCCACATCCCTGGGCACCAGGTTTCCGAAAGCAGGGTAACGTCTTTCCAGGTAGTAATCACGGTCCTCTTCGGGTATATCCACGCCTCCTATTTCACCACTCTGCAGGCGTTTGGCATCCTCAAGCTTTTTTGGGACCCATATGCGACCATCGTTCCGCAGGCTTTCACTCATCAGGGTGAGTTTACTCTGGTATTCACCGTGCACCGGGATGCAGGTGGGGTGAATCTGAACGAAACAGGGATTTCCAAACAGGGCTCCCTTCTTATAGCACTGCCAGATAGCACTTGCATTGGCGCCCATGGCCATGGTGGAGAGGAAAAAGACATTTCCGTAACCTCCCGATGCCAGGACCACTGCATGTGCACTATAGCGTTCAAGTTTGCCTGTAATTACATCACGGGCGATAATGCCACGTGCTTTCCCATCGACCATCACCAGGTCGAACATCTCCATCCTGGGATACATTTCCACATTTCCCTTCTTCACCTGCCGGCTCAGGGTCTGGTAGGCTCCAAGGAGAAGCTGTTGTCCCGTCTGACCCCGTGCATAGAAGGTCCTGGATACCAGGGCCCCTCCGAAAGAGCGGTTGTCCAGTGTTCCCCCGTACTCGCGGGCAAATGGAACACCCTGGGCCACACACTGGTCAATGATGTCATTGCTTACTTCGGCCAGGCGGTATACATTGGCTTCCCTTGAGCGATAATCACCCCCCTTGATGGTATCGAGAAAGAGGCGGTAGATACTGTCACCGTCATTCTGATAATTCTTTGCCGCATTGATGCCACCCTGAGCTGAGATACTATGAGCCCTCCGGGAGCTGTCCTGATAGCAGAAGGATTTTACTTTAAATCCCATTTCAGCCATGGAGGCTGCCGCTGCTGCACCGGCCAGGCCGGTCCCGATTACAATCACATCCAGTTTTCGCTTGTTGGCCGGGTTGACCAGGTTCTGGTTGGATTTGTAGTTTGACCATTTTTCAGCCAGGGGTCCTTCGGGTATCCTGGATTGTAGCTTAACCATATTGGGTATCTGTTATTGATATGAGAAGTAGATGAGCACTGGAATAATTGAATAACCGGCCACAACAATGGTGCAGTAGATAATGGATAGAATCTGGATTACCGGTGTATATTTCTTGTGATCCAGCCCAAGGGTTTTAAAGGCCGACTGGAAGCCGTGAACCAGGTGGAATCCAAGGAAAACAAAGGCTGTGATGTAAAAAATGACAAAAGGCAGCACTTTAAATTTATCTACAATTTCCGAGGCAAAATCATGATAGACAACCCCATCCACTATAATTTCGCTTGCATGACCAAATTTGGCTTTTATATAAAAGTCCATGAAGTGGATCACCAGGAAGATCAGGTTGATTGCAGCCGTGTGAATCATGAATTTCGAAAAAAACGAGGTATTTGAATAGTTGGCCTTGTTGTACCTGCTGGGCCTTGCAATCCAGTTCTGAATCTGAATAATCAGGGCATAGATAATGTGCAGCAGGAAGCCACCAAACAGGATGATCTCGAAGATTTTGATCAGGATATTTGAGACCATAAAGTGGGCCACTTTGTTGTAGACCATGGGGTCTTCGTAGATGAGGACAAGGAGGTTGATCCCCATATGCACGAGCAGAAATACGATGAGGAAAACTCCGGCCAGTGACATCAAAAGTTTCTTTCCAATGGAAGAGGTGAATATTCCGGACATATGATTACAATTAAAATAAGTTACTTAAATTGCAAAGGGTAGTTAACAAATATAAGATTTTCTTATTCTCTCAAAAGGGTGTAAAATATTTCCTACAACAGGTATACTCGCCTCCAAAAAAAGCCCTGCATCTGCTATGAAATCAAATCCCGTTCCGGCTTCACTATTCATACGTAACAGGTCCAGGCTGGCTTCGCTGATGTCGCCGGGCTCTGTGGCGCTGATCCGATCGGGTACTCGGAAGCAAAGAAACGGGGACCAGTTTTACCCCTTCAGGCAGCATTCAGACTTTTTCTACCTCACCGGGATCAACCTGGAAGAGAGTATTTTTGCCTTCACGCCAGGTCACCCCGATCCCCATCTCAGGGAGATTCTGTTTATCAAGAAGCCCACATTAAAATCTGAGTTATGGAGCGGACAGACTCCTGGACCGGAGCAATCAGGGGAACTTTCCGGGATCGGGAATGTCCTTTGGCTGGAAGAGCAGGATGCCTGCCTTCAATTATTGATCCCCGAAGCCACAATGGTTTATGCCGATCATGAAATCGGGGCCATTCCATATCAACATAAGACATCCCTGGCTCCTTTGCTTCAAAATCTGAGAATGATCAAACAGCCGGAGGAGATTGAAGAGATCAAAAGAGCTGTATCCATTACCCGTTCGGCTTTTATTAGGGTGTTAAAGCGAACAGAACCTGGAATTTACGAATACCAGGTAGAGGCAGAGATTATAGGAGAGTTTATAGGAAGAGGAGCAGAGGGACATGCTTTTGAACCCATTGTGGCCAGTGGTAAGAATGCACTGGTTCTGCACTATGTGAAGAACAACTGTCTCTGCAGAGAGGGGGACCTTTTATTGATGGATTTTGGAGCTGAAGTCAACCACTATGCAGCCGACTGTTCCAGAACGATCCCGGTCAGTGGCCGTTTCACCAGGCGACAGCGATTGCTTTATGATGCTGCGCTCAGGGTTTTCAGGAAAGCAAAAGAACTGATGGTTCCGGGTACGGTGATGGCCGATTTTCATCAGGCTGTGGGAGAATTCTGGGAAGAGGAGCATATTGGACTGGAACTCTATACCCGGGAGGAGGCAGAGGCTCATGCGGGAACGGAACCGCTCTGGAAAAAATACTTTATGCATGGTACCTCTCATTCAATGGGACTGGATGTACATGATCCATTCGATCGTTCGAAACCATTTGAGCCGGGTATGGTGCTTACCTGTGAACCTGCCATATATATTCCAAAAGAGAAACTGGGGA
>JAYEOJ010000134.1:0-4446 GCA_034722835.1 Bacteroidota bacterium
GGCAATAACCGAGTTGAATGCAAAATGCTCCTCTCCTCCAACCACCCTCAGGAGTGGATAAAGAGCCACCTGCAAAAGGGCCATGCCACTTCCGATCAAAAACAGAGATCCCAGAAAAACAGGGAAACTGGGGAAGGATGAAAAGATCAGAGCCCCTGCAAAAGCAAGAATCCAGGCCAGGATCAGGCTCTTTTTCTCTCCGTACTTCTGAACAAACATTCCCGAAGGAATGGACATGATGGCGTAGGCGATGAAGAATGAGAAGGGCAACATTCCAGTAAGGGTACCCGAAAGCGAAAAACTATCGGTTACATTCGGATTAATGGAACCCAGAATGTTCGTAAGGAAGGAGATGGCGAAGAATACCAGGAAAATCAGAATCAATAGGTAGAATGAGCGTTTCATATGTTGAAGTTAGTTTTTTTTATTTTTTAAATTGCTTTGAAATATTCTTCTATGGATAGAGCTCCACGAATTTGTATCATTGGGCCGGGTGCTGTTGGAGGTGTGGTGGCAGCATTGCTCACACGAGAAGCCTACCATTGTCAACTGGTAGCTAAATATCCCGACCTGACCCAAAAAATCAGTAGCCAGGGAATTCAGGTGAAAGGAGTCTGCGGTAACTTCACGATCCAGGTTCCCTCTGTGGCCCGCCCAGATGAGTTAAGCGGCAGGTTTGACTATGTGCTGATCGCCACCAAAGCAGATGGATTGGTGGAGGCTGCCAGGGAGGTGCTTCCATTTCTGCATGAGAATTCCCGGGTGATCTCTATGCAGAATGGGATATGTGAGGAGATGCTGGCAGCTATTGTGGGAGCACAGCGGACCATTGGCTGTGTGGTAGGGTTTGGAGCTACCATGCACGAACCGGGAAAAGTTGAGATGACCTCCGGGGGTGAACTGATTATCGGGAACTGGAACCGGGAGCCTGATAAGGAAGTGGAACAACTGGCAGTAATTCTGAATCATGTGGTGGAAACCCGCATCACTGGTGAAGTATTCCAGGAGCTCTATTCCAAACTAATTATCAACTCATGTATTACTACCCTTGGAGTAGTTTGCGGTCAAACACTTGGAGAGATGCTGGTCAAGCGAAAGGCACGGAATCTCTTTATTGAAGTGATCAGGGAAGCGGTGGCTGTGGCCGATGCCATGGAGATAAAAGTGCCTCCCGGAGCCGCCGGGAAACTGGATTACTACAAATTCCTGGCACACGGTCCCCTCTCGGGATTGAAAAGACACCTGACCATCCGCGTGATCGGGATAAAATACCGGAAGCTCAAATCATCAAGTCTTCAGAGCCTGGAACGGGGCCGTAAAACCGAGGTGGACAACTACAATGGCTATATTACAGCAAAGGGGAAAGAGCTGAATGTAAACACTCCTGTCAACGTACAGCTGACCCACATGGTCAGGGAGATTGAGCAGGGGAGGAGGCAAATCATTCCTGAAAATTTTAAAGAGATCAGCTACAAATAGTCTCTACCTGCCACATCAACGATCAGGATTGAACCACCACCACCCAGTCCAGATCCGTGTCCGAAGGGGGCATTCCCAGAAAAAGATTACCCTGTCCCTGTATACTCGTCACGCTTCCCTGCTGTAGCTCACCTCCTGTACGAGGATTGAACCAGAATACTTTCAGGGCTGAAGCCTGCTTTAATTTCAGCTTTGCAGGAGGTGATCCCGCTGGCAGATAGACCAGGTAAAGCTCACCCTCTCTTGTCAGGCAATAAGCACCAGGAACATCCACCAGTTCATCCTGGCAGCTCAACTCCTCAAGAGGGTACTGGTTCATAAACTGCGTGGCTAATGTGGATTGCTTCCACCAGATTTCACGGCTTCTGAAATCTTCCAGATTCAGATCATTGTGCGCAAATCGATAACCAAAGTACCATTCAACTCCGGATCCTCCGGCCATCAGGCTGCCCCAGAGACAGTGATTTCGCACGGTATCATGCTTTACATCATCAGCATCTGGCATTACCCCTTTTGAAGCGGGACCAATCTCATCCAGACAAACCACCCAGCGCTCTCCGTTTACTTCCGAAGCCTCCACCCAATGCTTCATTCGCTCGTGTACCCGAAGCGGATTTGCAATCTGCATGGAAGGGCCATCGATGGTCCCGGTTCCAAGCATGGGTTCCAGATACTCGTCCTGGTACTCGTCATCCGAATGGGTATGAAGAACGATATTGGAGCGCCAGGGAATAAGTGTACGCAGATAATTAGCCATATCCTTCTTTTGCTGATCGGTCTGCCCGATAGGTGTCCAGTGATGTGGACCATTCTCCTCGCCCAGGTTCCAGGTAATCCCCAGATGATGACCATAGCGGGCCGCCAGCTCACACAGGTAAATCCTTCGCTGAACATCGGTATATCCATTGTCGAGCAGCACTTCATTTTCGGTCTCCTGCAAAACAAAATGGGCCATCATCCCCAGGCTTTCCATATGGTCGAATACCACCTCCCATTGATCCAGCTTGCTGCAATCGAAACGGTAACGTTCGTTATAATCGCTATAGGGCCAGACATCCTTCCCATCGCCCAGGATGTTCATCGTTAACATATAGATGGAGTTCACACCCTGAGACTGAAGATAATTCACGGCTCCGATGATCCCTTTACCTAAGCCATTCTGCCAGGTGGGATCTCCCTCCTTCCAGTCCGAAATATGCGCTTCATAGGCATGCAGCCCTTCTTTCGGATCCGCTTCACCTTCCCTCACTTCATTCTTCAGGCTGAAGCGCTGAGTCTGGTCAAAATCCTTGAAGGCAAGAAAATTCTCGGGACTATCTGCACCATTCTTGATCCAGAGCTGACCGGTTCCCTGGAATTTAAAGTATCCCTTCCCCCCGTTAATAATACGCCCGTGGGCGCGAAAATCCGGGCCTGCTTTATCAGATACTCCTATCTCAAGAGTACCTCCCATACCATGCGAACCCACCGGTTCACCAGCAATATCCCCATCCAGTATGGCTATGTTTTTTCCTTTAAGAAAGGAAACAGAATAAGTCCAGTCACCAGGTTCATCGGGTCTGAAATGGACCTTCCAGATAGCTCCTTCCCTGGACGAGCTTTCTCCTGCCTGGCCATCAGCTGCATAATAACCGGGGACAGTATATGAGTTTGTTCCGTTTGTAAAGCTTACGTCCAGTTTATAATCCAGGAAGGGATTCTCATCGGCATACTCCGAGGTTTCAGGACCCTGAATCAACAGGGTGACTTTGTGCCATTGCATTAATTCGCCTTCCACAGCGATATCAGAAATGTTGGTGGTTTGACATGAGTATGCCAGGAAAGTAAATAACAGGAGTGCTGAGTATTTCATGGTGAACTTTTTGGAGGTATAAATATACTGTCTTCTATCGGAAAAGCTCATCCGGTCGGTATATTACAAATACCATTTGCTCATAGGGATCGCTTTCACCAGCTTCATAAAACAAGCCTATACTTTCATCTGGTAAAACAGTCATACAGGAATAGGCGGCAGGACCTTCGTGAACAAGTTTGGCTTTTGTCCAGGTTAAACATCCATCAAAGCTGGCCTGAATGGTCATATGAGTACGGCCGGATGGTACGGCCGGATTGGAGAAAAGATATCTTCTTTTCCCCTGGTAAGATCCATATTCAATAAGACTTGCCTGGCACACCGATTCTACAAGTTGCGGATCATGTTTAATATCCAACCAGCTTGCTCCCCCGTCGTGACTAATAGCAATGGCACGACACCCCTTTTTGTTATAAGAACGCATGTTCATCATCAGATCACCGTTACTCAGCTCAACCACCTGGCTCTCATTGCACCCCGGGGTGATTGTCTCACTCAATGTCCAGCTGAGTCCGCCATCGTCGCTGTAGATCACATGGGATCCATACCCATACCCTCCTCTTACATCTTCACTTTTATCCTCTACATCGTAACTGTGATTAGCCGGGATAATAAGCCTGTTTCTATACTTCTCCGATTGCAACTGGATGCCAACACCCGGTCCCGTGGCATACCACCCCCAGGAGGGATTTTTGCAGGACAGGCTCATATCTGCCGGTTCCGACCAGGTGAGTCCATCATCATCGGAAAAACAGAGATAGGGTTTGCGGGTATTCTTGCTCTTCTTCCTGATAATGCCATCCTCGTGATCACTTCCAAGATTCCAGGTCATCCACAGGAAAATCCGTCCCGTAGTCTGATCCACCACCGGGCATGGGTTTCCACAGGTATTGGCTCCATCGTCCCAGATCACACTCTGCTTGCTCCAGGTTTGACCTCCATCCTCAGAGCGTTTCAGCAGAATATCAATATCCCCTGAATCACCCCCCTCACGGCCTTCGGCAAAAGCCAGTACAGTTCCTTTTTGCGTAACGATAAGGGAAGGGATCCTAAAGTTGTTGTAAGTGCTGTCTGAGCGGCTCCATAGCGCCTGTTGAGCTGTCTGATCCATACCT
>JAYEOJ010000135.1:0-4433 GCA_034722835.1 Bacteroidota bacterium
TTACCATTTTAGAAGTTATGGTGTAGGGTGGTTTATATTTATTTGTCATTTTCAGATACCTCATTTAAATAAATTAAAATTTTATAAATTGAATTTATGTATTTAATTCATAGGTTTAATCATATCTTCTATAAATTTAATTTCTTTATTGGTTAAATTATACTTTTTATATAGTTGTTCATCTATTTCTTCTATTGATACATCCCAATCAATATCTGAATCTAAATTAAAATTTTGAAGAGGAATAAATTTATATGTTTTTGAGGTAGCATCTTGACTAGCTTTACCTACACTATGTTGAAATCTAGCAAATTTTGTACTAAAGTATTTACAAAGATTAGATGAAGACAACTCATTTAATTCTAAATCAACACCTACAACTATATAAGATTCTGTACAAATTGTATTTGGAAGACCTATAAATGTGTTTAGATTATCATCATTTAGTTCAGTTCCAATATTATTTGCTCTAGCTGTATATACTTTATATTTATCAATCCAATCTGTATTTTTAGTAATTTCACTTTTCTTTAAATAACCTACTTGCTTACCTTCCCCATAGCAAACTACAGGATTTTTTAAACCTTTTTTAGTTTTTCTAAACTTTTCATCTTTAGTAAAATATCCTCTAAATCCAAAAGGTCTCAATGCTGAAATGTGATTTTCAAACGACTGAAATTCTGAATTTAATTTAATTTTTTTAATAATTTCAACAGCCAAACTATGTCGAATAAATATATCCGAACCCTCAGTTCTTAAACTACGCTTATAAGATTTTGATGTTATATTATCTTGATAAGTATGGACACTTGTTAGGTCTTTAGTATTATCGTAATTTTTATCTCTGACAAAGTAGCATATACCACCTCTTAAATTTATATCTGGAAAAATAATCTCAGGTTTTAAAAAGTCATGTAATTGTGATATATGACAATCATTTAACATTTGTTCTCTAAAGTCATCTAATCCTTTACCACCAGCATACCATCTAGTAGGCACAATCATTGAAATATACTCAGAATTTAATTCTTTTGCTACATCCACAAAGTTATTATATATTGGTTTAGCACTAGCTTGAGCTCCACCATCTTTTTGTTGATATGGTGGATTTCCTATAACTACATTAAATTTCATATTATTTCCATTTATTTTTATTTCTTCATTCATTATAAATTTATTTTCTCGAATTAGGTCATCTGATATGTAGATTTCTTCAAGATGATTTACATTGAGTTCTAGTAAATCATACACTTTTTTTGTAAACTCATAAGCAATTTTAGATGTAGGGATAGAATAAAAATTATTTGCTATATCTCTTCCATATTTTTTATAAATTCCATATATAAATTCACCTTGTTTGGCAGACATATCAAGTATCATTGTTGAACTATCAATAGCATTTGATGGCAAAGAATTGATAATCATATCTGTTACATTTTCAGGCGTTACCACTTCAGATTCAGATAAACGACTAAATTTTTTCATAGCATTACTTGCTCTTTGTATTGGAGCAATAGATGTATCATTCGCTAATGAATTTATATTATGAATTTTATAGTCTAATTCACTTAATATAAATGGATAAATATTTTTAAGGAATAGTACTAGTATATTTCTATCAAGACCTAAATTTAATATGATTCGCTTGTTATCATCTTCATTATTAATCTGCTGAATAATTTCTTCAAGAGATTTAACTTTTGATTGAGTTAAAAATGCAAAAAACAAAATTCTTGCATAATACATAGCAAATTGTCCCTTATAATCATTCTCTTCATTTTTTAGAGATACTTTAGATTCTTGTTCATCTTTATTAGATTCATCATCATTAGATATATCTTCGGTATCAATCTCTTCACCATCATCATCTGTTGGATTAATCTCTAAACCTTGCTTTGAGCCTATTTTAGATTGTCTCTCTATTTCAATTCTTATTTCTTCTATATCTAACAATGAATAATCAATAGATATAGTAGTTGCTTCATCAAATACACTTCTGTTACTTGAATATTGTCTTACAGCATCTAAAATATCTGCTGGTTCTATCTGTACTATTTTATTCTTATTTAATACAATAATAGGAGATATTTCTAACTCTTTTTTTATTCTTTCTTCTAATTTATTATTACCATTTGAATCAGTATTTACATTATATATTTTGGCTTTTTGTTCTTGTATCTGAAACATTCTATTTGGATTGAAATCAACTAGCAAAGTTTGAGGTTTCATATTATATTTAACTTCATCTCCATTGGATTCTTTATAAGTTTTTATATATTGATTTTGAAGACGAAATATTGCTTGGTCATACTCTTGAGGTGATGATGTATCTTTAAAATAAAGCATAGTATCCCACTGTGGGACGGTACTACCTGTTAACATTTTATTTACAGTTAAAGTTATAGTCTTTATATCCTCCCTTTCATATTCCTTGATTTTATTTTGAACTGATTTTGTATCTTTAAATATTTTGTCATTATCTACACCTGAAATATTGATGATTTTATAAGAATTTAGATTTTTAAATGTATTTAACTTTATTAATTCTTCTAAGGCATCACAAGAAGCACGATAAGGTAAAACGCAAACAAGATGACGACACATTTTTCCTTCTTTTATTTTGTTATAATCTAAAAAACTTAATAATTCTTCATCTTTTTTTGAGCCATCAATAACTTGTAATAAATCAATTATTTCTTGTTTATGTTTAAATTTTTTATGAAGATTATTATCTTTATCTTTAATAATAGACTGTGGTTTAAATAACTCTGAAAAAGTATATGTAACACCATTTTTCTTCATCTCATTCATTTTAGCACGAGATGATTTATTTGGATTAAAAGCAAATCTTATCATTTTAGGGAATCCATAATATGGATTATCCCATTCTTTCTTTTCATCTTTATATAAATTTTCATTATCCCATTTTTCTTGGTCTTTGGCAATATCTGAAAATTGATAAAATGCAATAATATCATCATCAGTAAATTCACTGTCAACTAAGATTCTATATGGTGTTCCTGATAAATGAATACGAATTTTAGATTTAAGGACTTTGATTGACTCCTCCAAATCATCTAAAGTATTATCATTTTGTTTTTGTTCATTTTTGATTTCTTTTTTTTCTAAACCATTCTTTTTTAGAACTTTTCCATATTCCATTGCTCTTGCACCAAAATGTGTTTCATCAATAAGTAATAAATCAATTTTATTATCAAAAACTTCTTTATGTTTTGATTTGATTGGTTTACCTTGTAAATC
Source organism: Bacteroidota bacterium (assembly GCA_034722835.1). Classification (GTDB taxonomy): domain Bacteria; phylum Bacteroidota; class Bacteroidia; order Bacteroidales. Next base: position 3,262 of record JAYEOJ010000135.1, read on the forward strand.
TTGTAAAGTGAGAAATAAAACTATTTTTTCTTTAGAATCAATTTTATCAGAGATAACTGTTTCACTTTTTAAAAGAGAATTACTGTCTAAAAAGTCATATCCTTTAAATTTAATATGACTTTCTACTGTTTTTTTCCACTCACCTTTAACATCTGCTTTTGCCGAAACAACAATTACAAACTTAGCATCCATTTCAACAGCACAGCACATAGAAGTAAAAGATTTACCAAATCTCATAACAGCATACATTAATAAATTATCTCTATTTTTAGGCTCTTTTATAGCCTCTTTAAATTTTTCTATTGTTTCTTTTTGGTTTGGTCTTGGTTGATAATCTTCTATTCTACTATATTTATGAGTAATAGGTATATGACTTTCATCAAATCTATAATATTGATATTTTGAGTTATTTACACTATGAGAAATTTTAATATCCCTAATTGCATCTATCAAATCATCTTCTGTAGCATCTTTAAAAAACTCTTTTGAATAATATGGGATATTAGCTATAGCTCCTTTTATTAAACGAGGTCTTAGCTTAACATTTTCTAAAAAATTATGTACAGCATAATCTCTAAAAAATGTATAATCATCAACTTTAGCTATTGCTTCAAATTTTTTCTCTAAATTTGGGAAGTGTTTTCTCCATTCATTTAATCTTGTTTCCAGTGGACGATATGTATCACCGACTTTAAGATAGTTTGGAATCGTTTCTGTAGTAAATGCATATATTTGTGGTTCAACTCTACCTACAATAATATTATCTAATATTGATAGGTCTATTGTTATTGTCTCTGACATAGTTTATTTACCATCCTTATCTTGTATCATATCTACAAATTTTATTTGTTGACCTTGTTTACTTATCTTTAAATCTGCTTGAGTCCAGTCCATAATTAAACAATATATTCCGTTATGCAAATGTATATTATTTGTTTTGCACCCTTTACATTCAATAGTTTTGCTTGTACTATTATCAAATAGATTTTTTTCTTCTTTTATGGTACTACTACAACTATTCGGAACTACACATTTTAATCCATCCATTTGCCAAATATTCCAAGAAATAATATATGCAATTTTTTGAACATCTTTAAGTGTTGGTTCACTATTGAATTTTTCATAATAATTTTCAATAAATGTATAAAGAAGGGATTCTCTTGCTAATAGTA
>JAYEOJ010000136.1:0-4406 GCA_034722835.1 Bacteroidota bacterium
TGGGATATAACAGGTACAGGGCATACAGATTGGCACATACCTTCCGAAAACACACCAGCAGGGTGGATAACGAACTGTATAAGCACCACAAGGAGGACGAAAAGCTTTACCTCTCCGAAGCCAATAAATATGCCCTGGAACTGAAGGAACTGTTCCAGGCCGAGAAGGAGGACAGCGATCACATGACCGATGAATCCTGGGATATCAGCTCACGTCTTGAGGAAGCCAGAGAAATCAATCGCCCCCCTCAAGAAGAATAGCGTTAAACAAAAGCTTGTAGGAAGCCTGGGTGGAGGCCCTGAACTGGGGACCGAATCCAAACAACACAAACTGTCCCTGTCCTTTTTCCATCCAGATCATGGCTGCCCGGTTGCCCATCTTCTCTTCACCGGAAGCATATCCCGAGAGCAATATATCTTTTTCGGGATAGGTTCCGATTACTCGTCGGTCCATATCAAATTTGGGCACCGAGGTGGTGAATACCGGACGGCCCCTTGAAAATACCCCGATGCTTTCAGGCATTCCCAGTGTAAGCGGATGATCAGCTATCAGCTTGACCTTTACCAGGCTCCCCGGAATATACAGGCCTCCTTTTTTTAGGTCTGGCGAGATATCGCGGAAAGGCAGACTGAACTCTTCCTCTGTATCACCGGTTTTTATCTTCAGCATCCCTTCAAAGAGACGGACCGACCTGCCCCAGGAGATAATGATTCCCCCTTCATTGCTGAAGGCCATCAGTTTCTCCATACCTTCCTTTCCAATTCCCTTCACATAATCGGGATGGTAGCTCCCCTGGTAATAAGACCCACCTGATTTCCGCTTCCCGCTCTTCAGGATCTCCTTGTCGGTATCGGGAAAAATAATCACATCAAAGTTCCCGGCCAGATCGCTTTTGGTAAAGTCACCTGGATGCAATACAGTGAAGGGCATGTGATAAGAGTCAAACAGGAAACGGGTCCAACCGGCATCCATATCATGAAACCAGGTCTCCACCAGGGCGATACTGGGCATTTCAACAGCTCTGGTGGGTAAGGCGCGTTTGTCAAGCAGCGCTCCGGGCTGGAAAGGAAGGCTTTCAAACAGTTCATTCCACTGCTCTTTTTTGGATCCCCTGTATACAATAAAGCTTCCCGCTCCGTAAGTATGCCCGGCCACATCCCTTTCCTCAAGCAAGCGCTCCACCTTCATCCCATCTTTAAGGGCACTGAAAACAGCCCGAAAGGATTCATTGGATGTAGCCGGGAGCACCATGGCTGTGGACTCCGGCTTCTCCCCTTTCAGGCTATAATCACCCTCAACAAGGCTAAGGCTTCCCTCCAGCTCCTTGCTGCGTGTATCAATTTCATTGGAAGTGACAAAGCGATGCAGGGGAAGTGACCAGCTGGTTATGTCATATGGTTTGATCAGTTCACCACCGGGTGTATAGTGCCGCTCCGGAAATACCTGGGCCTCCATCACCTCCTTGATAAAGGGCCTGAATGGCTGGGCCAGTGGAATAACCACATCACCTGCCTTATAGATCTTTCCCTTAAGTACCACCTGCTCATTCAGCGTATAAACCTCCACACCATGCTCCTTCATCAGCTTGACCAGGTTGACCAGTTCTCCCTGATCGTGCTGCTCTTCTGGCATGATGTAATAATAAGGAGCCTCGCTTTTCCCCAACTCCACCTGCTCCCGGCACATCCTGTTTCTGAACTCCAGGATATCCTCCCGGTACAGGGAAGCTGTTTTGATTATAGAAGTGGTGGATGCTATTTCATACTGAACGATATCGCCAAGGCGCCACCAGCCACCTTCCCAGGGCAGCAGCATATTGATGCTCTTTTTATATTCAGAAAGTCCCTTTCCACCCACACGCAATTCGGTGGGTTCAATATAAATAGGGCTTGCGGTTTGAACACTGGCAGCCTCGGTGAGGAAACCAATCACATTTTTCCAGATACAGGTCTCCGTGGAACCGGGCCAGTAATCGTCAAAAATGTAGTGCTGAGATACCCCGGCCAGTCCTTCGGCCGTCATATCTGTGGCCATGTGCTGTCCAAATACACCCCCCCAGTGGAATACCCCGGCAGCTACATTCTCAGCAATGGGATCATGGTTGGGGGGAACGAAATAGCGTGTCCCGGTGGAACCCATCTGGTGCTTTTCCACCATGACCTGTGGAAACCAGGTCTGGTTGTATATCCTGGCAATGGCTCTGGTGTCCTCCTGGCTCAGGATCACAAAATCTCGGTTATTGTCATGACCCACGTATTTATGATACACTGCCGGCAAGGATGCTCCTTCATATTTGGTGCCTTTGTACTTCAGGTAATTTTCCACGATCAGGTTCATGCCGTCGGGATTGTGACAGGGCACCATCATGTAAACCACATTGTTGAGCCACTCCACCTTCTTCGGATCGTCCGTGGTGGCATAATCAAAGGCAATCAGCGGTGCCGACTGCGAGGGAGCCACCTCTGAAGAGTGCATGGAAAGTGTAGCCAGTATAAAGACTTTTCCATCACGGGTCATTCCCTGCAACTCCTCCTTATTCAGATTGGGATTCAATGCCAGTTCCCTGTTTATGATTTTCAATTCCTTCAGCCTGGCGATATTTTCTGCGCTGGAAATAAAGGCGATATACATGGGCCTGCCCATGGGTGACTTGCCGATTTCTTCCAGGTAGATGCGATCCGACTCGCCATCCAGCTTTTGCAGGTATTCAATCAATTGCTCATAGCTGAAAAGGTTCCGGTCCGAACCCGGTTCAAAGCCAAAAAAAACGGCTGGTTTGGTAAACGAAGCATTCTGGGCCATCAATCCCGTTATGGAAAAGATCATGGCCATCATAAACAGGGCCTTTCTCATTACATGCAGATTAAGATATTCAACGGATCAATCGATCCATATGGTTTTAATATTGACAAATTCTTTGATTCCCTCTTCCGAAAGTTCACGCCCATATCCCGACATCTTTGTTCCTCCAAAAGGAAGCCTGGGATCGGATTTCACCATGGCATTGACAAATACGGCTCCTTCCTCCGCACCCTTGATAAATAGTTCCGCGGAGTGCTCCGATCCGGTGAATACCTGCATCCCAAGTCCGAAATTACTTTTGTTGGAAAGTTCCAGGGCGTGATCCGGAGAATTTGCCTCCATAACAGCAAATACAGGTCCGAACACTTCCTCATCAAAGACCGGCATTCCCGGGGCCACTTTTGAAAGGATGGTGGGCTGGTAAAAGGGTCCCTCCCGTTTTCCACCCATAAGTAATCTGGCCCCCATCTCCACCGATCTGTTCACCTGCTCCTCCACCTCTTTGGCCTGTTTGACCGAAACCAGGGGGCCCACCTGGGTCCCCTCATCCATGGGATCGCCCATGACCAGATCTGATACGCGGCTCACAAGTTGGGGAAGAAAATCTTCTGCAATCCAGGATTCCAGGATAAATCGTTTGGCAGCAATGCAGCTCTGTCCGCCATTTTGCATTCTGGCCGGAATGGCCAGGTTCAGGGTAAGCTCCCGGTTAGCATCATTCAGCACAACAAAGGCATTGCTTCCTCCCAGTTCAAGTACACATTTTTTTAAATGTTTGCCCGCTTCAGAGGCCACGGCCACTCCCGCCTCTTCACTCCCGGTAAGACTTACCGCCCTGATATATTCACTGGCTATTACCCCTGCCACCCGGTCCGATCCTATGGCCAGGTTCTGGAAAACTCCCTCCTCATATCCAGCCTCCTTAAATATTTTTTCGATGGCCCCGGCACATCCCTGCACATTGGAAGCGTGTTTAAGAAGCACTGTGTTTCCAGACATCAGGGCCGGAGCTGCAAAGCGAAACACCTGCCAGAACGGAAAGTTCCAGGGCATAACTGCCAGAATAGGCCCCAGCGGCTCGAATATCACACGGCTCTCCTCCGCCTCCGTTTCCACCAATTTATCCTCCAAAAAACGAGCTGCATGAGTGGCATAATATTCGCAAACCCAGGCACACTTTTTTACTTCAGCCCTGGCTTCAGTAAGCGGCTTTCCCATTTCCCGGGTAATCACCTCAGCAAACTCCTGGCTTCGCTCACGGAGCACTGCAGCGACCCTGTTCATTAAAACTGCACGCTCTTCAAAAGAGCTATGCCGGTAAGTACCAAAGGTGGTTTGAGCACGTCCCAGACGAATGGCAAGGTTCATATCCGATAACTGTGGATAGTTGATGATCCGGGAAGGATCAAAAGGATTAATGCTCTTCAGAACAGCCATGATGATTCCAGTAGTTTCAGGGCAGACTGCAATTTAGAAGAATCGATACGATAATCAAAAAATACGCCGCCTGAATCTCATAAACCGGTACTTTGCCTCATGCCTGTAATGCTTGAATTTACCTGGTTTGGAACGATTGTGCCTGAATTCAAAGGTATTGAGAGCCT
>JAYEOJ010000137.1:0-4405 GCA_034722835.1 Bacteroidota bacterium
AGCTCTCAGCTGAGGCTTATAGCCAGACTCATCAAGGGTGGCATAAAAACCAAGATTTTTCTCTGTCGAATAGGGGGCTTTGATACACATGGCGAGCAGGTGGATGAACATGACCCGAGCCTGGGAACCCATGCTGCATTGCTTTACAATATGTCCGGTGCTGTGAAAGCCTTTTACGATGATCTTAACCAGCTTGAAATCGATGAGAAGGTACTCTCGCTCACTTTTACCGAATTTGGTCGCCGGGCCAAATCCAATGACAGTTACGGAACCGATCATGGAACAGCCACTCCGGTCTTTGTATTTGGAACCCAGCTGAACAATGGTATATATGGGGTGAATCCTTCCCTGAAGCCGGAAGATCTTCACAATTATAACCTGGTCTACAACATCGATTACAGGCAAATCTATACTTCTATTATCCAGGACTGGTTTGAAGGAGATGATCAGGCCCTTATCGATACCGGGTTTAGTGATTGGGTGGATACACGATTACCCATAGTCGATACCGGGGGGACCCATGCCTATAGTCCGGGAAAGAACCCTACCTCCCTCTATCTCTATCCAAACCCGGTACAGGATTTACTTTATATCCAGTATAATCTGGAGATCAGAGGAGCGCTAAGTCTCCATGTGATAGATGGTGCCGGTCGAAGACTTAAATCTGTGCAGCAGGAGGGAATGTTTGGTCCCAATGCGACTACCCTGGATGTATCGGATCTGAAAGAGGGGATGTACCACCTGCAGATGATACATCGTGGCAGGAGGATGCACAGCAGCTTTCTGAAATTATAACTAATCCTCCTCCGGAACAAACTGGGTCGGGGGCATTTTGACCAGGAGCGGACGCTTGTATTTCCCCAGGGTATAGATACCTGCCAGGATGGCTATACCCTGATCTGCGGTCTGGATAAGATCCCGTACCTCCACCCGTTCGTCAAAGTCCCTTGTATGCGTATTCAGCAGGCTGTCCGATTCCAGGGCATATTGATAAACCACAAGGGAGTTATCATTGGTCTGGGATGCAAACATGGAGAAGTTTTCCGTATCAGTATTGAGTTGCAGGGGCATCACTGCTGCCCGGTAGGTAAGTTCATACAGGGGCTCGGCAGGCAGGTCCTTGATGTTCTCACTATTAAGCACATCAATTTCAGCACCGGCCATAATATAGTTATTCCCTTCATAGTAGGAGGTGAGCCCAAACAGGGTCCCTGACTTCTGGATCAAAGAACTGATTCCTTCTTCTGTCTGGTAGGAGTATATATTACCAAGGGCCGACAAAGATGTACCGTCAAGAAATACGGTCCGCAGGGTATAGTTATAAAAGCAATTAACAAAGTAACCGGAGGCAGCGCTGTTGCTGTAGGCCCCGATAAAAAAGGGATAGTCCTGGCCCATTTTGTTCAGGTGGCGCTGCACCAGGTATTCCAGATCGGTATTTACATGCAGCCTGTTACTTTGTTGAAGCTGATAGCTGCTGTTGTACCTGGCAATCCAGGAGGAGTGGGTCACAAAGTCATAGCCCAGCACCAGAAGGTTTCCCTGCTCGTCGATATAGGAGTACAGGGGCATAGTAATTTCAAGAGCATGCTGTGCGGTTTCGGATCCGTTCCCGGGGTCGATAGTGACAACGTAAGCATTAAATTGCTGATCCATGGCCACAAAGCTCAGGGATCCATTCTGAAGGATCAGTTGTGAAGAGGGAGCCAGCCACTGGTAGTCCATGGTCCAGCTGACCACCCCCGAGGAAGAGGTGCGTACCAGTGAAGTATACGGATATTCAATATCAGCATTTTCGTCTTTCACCGCTGAGAGAATAATAAAGCCTCCATCTGGCATTTCCACAACGCTTTCGGGATAGAGGGCCAGCTGCTCAGCCGGGTGGTTATAGATCTTTACAAAACCATCTTCCGGCATGATCTCTGACTGATTGATCTCGCATCCTGAGATAAGCAGGAGAAGCAGGGAAGAAAGTGCTATATGGCGTATTTCTTTTCTCATGGCATTAGTAAAAGCATTCAACATTGCTGTAGTGCTTCTGTTTCGAAAGCGAAAAGAGGATGGAAAGGTTGAATTGCAGGTCATTCAGCATAATATCATTCTGTGCAAAGGTTTCACCGCTTCCGGTTTCATAACGATCTGCTTTATTGGTAATGTTATGCAGCCCCATATGATATCCCACATTCAGATCGAGGATGACGTACCTCAGGTCGATGTAGCTTCCTGCCACAGCGCCTGCAGTAAACTTGGGACTGATAAAGGTCTGATTGGATGCATCAAGGGAACCCAGCAGGTTGCTGTAGGATATTGAACCACCTGCATATGGACGGAATCGTTGCAGATCAATTCTGTAGCGGACTTCCAGGGGAATAGTGAAATAGCGAAGAAGATAAGGAGTCTCCTGTTCCACCGTTTCATTGGTAAAAACTACTTCATTTAGCTTACTGAACCGATAGGTGTATGTGCCTGGTTTCAACGCGACAATAAGAAAGTCATTAAACCATTCAACCTGAACAAAATATTGGTTGCCAATATTTTGGAACATGATTGAATACTCATTCGTATAGCTTGCACCACTCAGGTCCTCATAGATATTATAGGGTTCCAGGTCAATGATCTGAGCAAAGTTGACCCCGCCTCCAAAACCAATCCGGAGCTGGTTTAAAAAGCCTGCATTCTGAGCATTGATGCTGTAGCTTAACAGCAGTCCCAGCAGGACAATCAGAATAGTTTTAGTGTTTCTCACCTTATCAATACAGATTTAATGCAAAAAGGTTGCACCTAACTGTCTTTAACGGAGAAAAGGAAAGTATGTTTTACTTCCGGGACATTCTTTTGCCCCTGAGAAATAACATTTGTTAAATGGAAGAAATGATCTTTTTCAGGTTGACGGCACTCTGCTCCGCATATTTCAATGGCTCAGGGGGGAAGTCACTCTCTATAAACAGCTGGTCGATGCCTGCATCGTCCACCTGGCCAAGGATGGATTTAAAATCGATTGCACCTTCCCCGATAATGGTCTGTTTTTGCATTAACTGCATAAGCATAGCCATGCCAGTGGCGGGATCAAAAGTCGTGTAGGGCTCATCCATTTCCTTGTCTATATCCTTGATATGAAGGAGTTTGACACGTTCCGGATACTGCTTTACCAGTTTTACCACATCGACTCCTGCCACCGCAGCCCAGAAAAGATCCAGTTCAAAGCAGACCAGCTCGGGATCGGTCTCTTTTACAAGGATGTCGAATAAGGTATGTCCATCATGAACCGCAAACTCGCCGTTGTGGGTGTGGTAGCCATATTGGACTCCTCCCGCTTTGCATTTCTCTCCAAAGCCATTGTAGAGTTCTGCTGCTGCTTTGTATTCGTCTGGTGTTTGTCCATGGAAAGCGGGACTCAGAATATATTTCTGACCGATGATATTGGCTGCCTCAATGGCTTCGTCAATGTTGTGTTTCAGAGAATTGTCAGAAATATGTGCCGAAGTTGATACCAGGCCCAGGTCGTCAAGCATCGTCCGGATTTCCTTGGGAGTATGCCCGTGGTAGCCATAGCCACTCAGGCCCATAAAGGTCACCAGGGGATTGTTTTTTATCTCTTCTTCCGGACTGAAATAGTAGGGACCTGCAAATTCGAGGTTCTTATATCCAAATTCAGCCAGCTTTTTGATGGTGCAGCAGCTGCACTACTTCTAAGAAATGTGCGTCTTTTCAAAGCAGATTCTGCTATTGTTTCTTTGTCATATTCATTGGGAATTCGCCTCCCTGAACAAAGAGAAAGCCTTTGTAAACATTCTCGGTAAAGGTGCCTTCCAGCTCAATGTAATTGCCTTCCACTTCGAAATCAGCTTTTAAAACGCCTTCTTCAATTGTTACTTTTTCAATTTCCATTTCACCCATGGGATTGACCATGTTTGCTTTCAGGACACCTTCCACCTTGGAGATCACAAAGGTTCCGTCGATATCTACTGGTAGGTCTTCTACGACATAATCCCATTCACCCAGGTACTGGGCATGTGGATCCTTTGCGACTTTCGTTGAGGCGCATGAGGAAAATGCAATAAGTACTGTAAGTAACAGTGCGAAGTTTCTGATGATGCTGTTTTTCATAGTTTTTCTGTTGAGTTTATATAATGTGTTGAATATACACAATAAAAATTACACTATGCAAGTGTTTTTAAAAATATATCTGCAAAATACAATTTGAATCTGGAATCTTAAGCGATGGATGCCTAACTTGTCCGTTCGAACCCAAATAACTACTATGGTACGATTTAGTAAAAGAAAACCCGATACGGTGATGGTGAAAGACAGAAAACTGATCTGTCCCGTGTGTGATAAGGATCTGTTTATTGAGACAAGGGCTCAGTTGAATACAGCCATGGCCTCTCTTTTTGATGTGGACTTT
>JAYEOJ010000138.1:0-4405 GCA_034722835.1 Bacteroidota bacterium
GGGCTTCTCCACGAAAACATTCAATCCGGCTTTCATGGCATAGGAGGCAATGACCGCATGTGTGTGATCGGGGGTTGCGATTACTACGGCATCCAGATCTTTCTCCGTATCAATCATTTTCCTGAAGTCATCATAAACCTTGGCTTTAGGATAACCAGCTATAATATGGCCTGCATATTCTGTATCCACATCACACAATGCATAGATATTGGCATGCTTGAAAGTTTTTGGTCCGCCTGCTTCTCCCATTTGATTAGCAGACATTTGCCTGGTAGACCTTGGAGGCCTGATACCGGGATATCTGTAAAATTTCAACCCTGGCAGTCCTCTGCGGGCTTTAATAGCTACATCTGGAGTAGCTATATTCCTTATATCACTTCCTCCCTGGTTTCCGAGGCCGATCCCGGCTACGTTCACCATGTCGCTGGGAGCCGTAAATCCGGGTCCGCCCAGGACGTGGCGGGGTACTATTGTAAATGCTGCAGTGGCTGCAGCAGTTTTTCCGATAAAGCTTCTCCTGGAGATTCCCTTAGCGGAGTTCTTCTTGGTGTTCTTTTTATTCATCGATTGTAGATTAAGTATGGTGCGTATTGTTTACAATTTATTTTTTGTGTAATATTTACACAATATTGAGACAAGATACGAAATTTCAGGATACTGAACCTATGATTGCAGTATGGACTTTAGACTCATACGGTAACCGAAGGTTTACTAATGAAGATCCATAAGTAAGCATTTTATGAGGAAGAAACTGTCATGGACTGTGAAATTGAATTGAGGATAAGGATCGTTGGATTATATCATACTATTTCCTATTATTGTTACAATAAGAGACAATAAAATTTTTTTATAATATGAAAAAGCAAATATTCTTGATTTTGGCCATGTTAACCTGCATTGGTTCCTCTGTAGTGGCCCAGCAGGCAATTGGGGGTGGACAGGAGATCCTTTCCCCTGAAATTCACGAAAACGGAACCGTAACTTTCCGGCTAAAGGCACCCAAAGCAGAGGTGGTAAAACTATCAGGCGATTGGATGCCAAGGGAGGGATTTATACCGGGTTCGTTGCTTATGGAAAAAGATGAGAAAGGAACCTGGACTTATACTACCGAGGCTATGGAACCTGAATTGTATGGCTACGCCTTTTTAGTTGATGGCTTACGGGTAAACGATCCTAACAATGCCTTTTTAAGCCGTGATATTTCAACTAATACCAATATTTTTATTGTTGGTGGTAAACAGGCCGATTTATACAAGGTTAATGATGTTCCCCATGGTTCTGTGACCCGGCGATGGTATAGTTCTCCGGGGAACAACATGACCCGGCGAATGACCATATATACTCCTCCTGGGTATGAGAACTCATCAGAAAAGTATCCAATCCTTTACCTCTTGCATGGTGCTGGCGGAGACGAAGAAGCCTGGATCGAATTAGGGAGGGCTTCCCAGATTCTGGATAACCTGATTGCCCAGGGAAAAGCTAAACCGATGATCGTGGTGATGCCCAATGGCAATGTGATCCAGGATGCAGCTCCCGGAGAGGGAACCCAGGGCTTTGTAAAGCCTGCCTTTATGGTACCAAAAACCATGGATGGAACCTACGAGCTAACCTTCATTGATATTATGAAATTCATGGAAAGCAATTATCGGGTAAAAGCCGATAAATCAAACAGAGCGGTGGCAGGACTCTCCATGGGCGGATTCCACTCCTTGCATATTTCCAGATACTATCCCAATACCTTTGACTATGTTGGCCTTTTTTCTGCGGCAATACTTCCAAACCAGAATACTACGGCTAAAGTATACCAGGACATTGATGGTACACTGAAAAAACAGATGAAAAATGGTTATGAACTTTACTGGATCGGATGTGGTAAAACAGACTTCCTTTATGCAAATAACCAGGGATTCATAGCTAAACTTGATGCCATGGGAATGCCCTACACATTCAGAGAAAGTGATGGCGGACATATATGGAAGAACTGGAGAGTCTATTTATCAGAATTTGCACCTTTGCTTTTTAAATAAGCATTCAGGAGACTTATTTTTTGAAACTATAGAGATAGGGTGCCTTATGGGCCTTCCCATTGTACCTCTTCTCATGTCTTTCAAGGACTTCCAGACTAAGCATCTTACGCTGAAAAGTTGTACGTCTGAGTTTTTCGCCCAGGATGGCTTCATACACCATTTGCAGTTCTTTCATAGTAAAGCGCTCTGGTAAAAGGTTGATCTCAACCAGCTTTTTTCCCAGGTTGTCCTTAAGCGTTTGCAGAGCCATATAAACGATCTTATTGTGATCCTGCATCAGGGGAGGCAGTTTATCCACGTCGTACCATTCGATGGAATCGGACAGGAAGTCAGGTTTTGGTTCCACGTTTTCGTAATTGATCAGGGCGTAGTAGGCAATGGAAATAAAGCGATCCAGTATCCAGTGGGATTCATCGGGTGTAATACCGTTGGCTTCCATGATCTTTTTCATGCCTAGGGGATCGGACCTTTCAAGGCTTCCAAAAGCATGAAATTGTTCCAGGTATATGTTATGAATTCCAGTTCGCTCCCTAACAGCACGCTTCACTGCATCGGACAGGCTTTCACTCCTTTTTACAAATCCCCCGGGCAGGGCAAACAGCCCCGTATCATGGTACTCCATGATCAGGATCTTCAGGTTTTTTCCAGAGAATCCGAAGATCACAGAATCAAATGCTATGTTCGTTAAATAATGCTTTTCAGAGGACAAATCCATAAGCAAATGTAATATGATCTATTATAAATAGTACTCTATTTTGATTATAGTGTCGTAGTTTAACATCAATGGCCCTTATAAAACAATGAAGTGGCAATTTCAGAGAGGTAGATGCTTCAGTTGCTCCGGGTACGACCCCCTTGCTGTTTGAATAAGCCTTATAAGCTAAACCAGTAATTCAGCTTGATTGCAATGGCCCTGTTTTTGGGACCCCAGAACTCGACCGCGTAATTATCCGTATAGACAATATAGAGGTCCGACATAGGGGCAAAACGCCACTGGATACGGCTGTTGATATTGAAATTATCCCACTGCGTATTGTACTGTAAGAAGGTGGTCCAGAACAGACTCCTGGAGAAATTGATCTCAATGCGCGGATTGATCAGGAAGAGATTGTCCGTGCCATAGGGATCGGGAAATTTCAGATCATTTTGCTCAAAATTCACCGAAAAATTCCCCCAGGGTTGTGCCCTGAATTTTACCTGCAGCATGTATTGCGTCCGGGTCCCCCCGTAGAAACTTCCGTAAGCAACTTGCCCTTTAAGGCTGAACAGCCGTCGCTGGTCAGATTGAAATCCCAACTCTGCCTGATTGTTGTGGTAGATGCCGGCAGGCAGATGCTCTTCATTAATAAAAGTAAAGGGAAAAAGCAGGTTGATGTCGTTGTGGCTGAAAGAGGCACTTAACTGAGCAGTCGATTTAAACTTCATGGTATAACCAGCTTCCAGCTCGTTATTCAGCATGGACAGGGAAGTATCGACATCGTATATATGCCTGCCGTTGATCTCGTGGGAGAGGATCCGTTTGCTCTCTTCGGTATAGAAGGTATAGCCTATCCGGCTGAACAGGTGGTGGTACCCGATGTAGATCGAAGTGTCTCTCTCAGCATCGTAATACTTCTGGCCCTGTATAAAGCCCATATCCGCCCGGTAGTTTTTACCTATTCCCGACAGGTTGGAATACACACTCAGGTTGCGGTTGTCGTATCCTATCCCGGTGTTGTAGAAATAGCTATCCTTTTGGAGTCCTGAGCTAAATGATTTCGAATACCCTCCAAAGGTCTGGAAGCGGCCATCGGCCGACCGGTACTGTAACTCCAGTCCGGCATTCCTGTTGTAGTCGGGATCCTCGGCCTGCAGGGCAGACCGGTTGTTAATATATCCTTTAATAACAGAGCGTTCCAGCACCTGCTGGTGAAAGGCTGCGCTTGTATAATTCTGAGGAAGGAATCCATCCTGCTCCCTGGTTTGCAGGTTCATTACACCAAGCCTGAGGTTTTCATTTACATTTCCACTGAGCCTGGCACCATACAGAATAGGGATGGGCGACCCATCCGAGTCCAGTCCGATTCTCCTGGAGAAAAAGGGCCTCATGGGAGGGATCCCGAAGTCTTCAAAAACATCGCTGTTTTCAAGGAAGATAAGCCGTTTTTCGGGCAGCCTGATATCAAAGAGAGTCAGGTTTATAACCTGTTCATCCACTTCTACCTGAGAGAAATCGGGGTTCAGGGTCACATCAAGGTTCAGGCTGGAGCTAATGGGAATCTTGGCATCGAGTCCGGCCTGGAATTGGGGATCGGCCGGAGTGTCTGCTTCATAATCTTTGGATACTCCTCCACGTACATAAGGGATGATGGAAAAGTTGCGTGGAGTTTTTTCTGGGG
>JAYEOJ010000139.1:0-4404 GCA_034722835.1 Bacteroidota bacterium
TGAGGATCCAGTTCAGATCGTTCAGCGCATAGGGGATACTCTGCAGAAAATGGGTTTTCTTTTCATAGAATCCCCGAAATCCATAGGCCCCCATGGCCTGCATGATCCGGATCAATACGTAGGCATAGTAGGACTCCCTGAATTTTGCTGCATCCACCGACGGGTAGTTGGCCAATCCTGCAATATAATGCTCCAGTAGCCCTTCCCGAACTGCAGGAGGAATATCTGCCTTGGAGTCATAAAGCAGGGAAGCAACATCGTACTGCAGCGCTCCCTTCCTGCCACCCTGGTAATCGATGAAGTAAGGTAATCCATCGCGAAGCATGACGTTTTTCGACTGGAAGTCCCGGTAGAGGAAGTATTGGTTATCCTGGGCCAGCAGGTATTCGATTAGCGTATTGTAGTCGTTCTCCAGGAGCTGTTCATTGAATGGGACTCCTGCAAGTTTAAGGAAGTAGTACTTAAAATAGCTCAGGTCCCATTGCATACTCTGCCGGTCGAAGCTGGCACGTGGGTAACAGACCGAGTAATCGAGATTTTTTGCTCCTTCAATCTGAAATTTCTGAAGTTCATTCAGAACCTTCTTGTAAACATCGGTCAGGGCGTCCGGAAAATCCCCATTGTTCCTTTGTTCAAATACATGATCAAACAGGGTAAGATCACCCAGATCCTCCTGCAGGTAGGCATTGTGTTCCAGGTCCACCAGGTAGATCTCCGGAACGGCAAGCCCAATGGAGTGAAAGTGTTTGCTGAATTCAATAAATGCTTCATTCTCCTCACGGTCCATGTTAATGGCTCCGATAGCTGTGCTTTGCGCTCCGGTAATCCGATAGTATTCACGGGGGGAGCCGGAAGCGGGCAGTTTATTGATGGATATAATACTTTCTCCACACCACCTGTTAAACAGGTCATTCAGCAACTCAAGGATGGTCTGGCTCATGTTCTTTCTCTCTTCTGTTCAATCTTCAATTCAAAGATATTTAATTCTTTGTTGCAGATTCAACCAGCTTTTGAACATGTTCAGTATTATTCTGTGATAACTTGCCGTTGCAGGAGGTCATAGCGATTTCCTTCCACGATTATGCCGGTATCCTCATCCAGTCCGATCCCCAGCAGTTCGGGCCGGTTCTCCAGGATCTCGAACATATCAAACTGACGGTTCCTGGCAAAGAGATGCTGGTCGATGGCCACGTTGGTAATAAAGCCCAGACCTTCCTCATGGTCACCCATCACAATAGTGTTCATACGGGTATCCCCCCTGGCCAGGTAAGAGCCCTGGATGGTGGCCCCGGCCGAACTTCCGGCAATCACCCCACCTCTTTCCAGAAGCTTAAAAAATTCCTTGTGTGTTCTTGTGTCCAGGTAGGAGTCGGCATGTCTCCATTGTCTTCCCCCGCTGAACCATACCCCGGATGCATTCCGAATGGGCTCAACAAACGCCTTGCTATTTGCCTCATTCCGGTCCCGGGTATGGAGTACCGTAACCTGCTTAAATCCCTTTTTTGTAAAGCTCTCCTTAAATCTTTCCAGGTCCTCTTCAGTAAGGCTATCACTGCTAACGGCTGTTGGGATAACTACAAATGGAGCGCCGGCTCCCCCTGCCAGCTCCATAAATTTTGTATAAAAAATATCAGATGCTCCACCCCCGATGACCAGGAGAGTACCCTCGGCTGGTCCGTGGCTTTCTACTTTTTTCGACTGGGAATAAGTCTGGGTACACCAGGCGAGTGCAAGGAGCAAAAGGAACGGGGATAAAAATTTCATACGGTCTAATTCAGATATTTAACTATTTTCTCCACTTCAAACGGTGAGCCATGACCCGGGTATATGGTTTTGGCGCCCAAGTTGATCACTTTGGTCCAGCTCTTTTTCAGCAGCTCCAGATCCATTGCATAGATAGGTAATTTTGGTTTTAGTACAAAAGGAAACCTGTTATGTGCCAGGCAGCCCACAAAAGCATCTCCGGAATCCAGGATCACACTGATGGATCCATAAGTATGCCCAGGGGTGTAAACAATTTTTCCAGGTATTCCATATTCCTTTAGAGAAAGACCGTCATCTCCAATAACAATATCAACTTTTTCCGCGGGAAATTTCACCATTTTTTTGACGAATGGGATCATCATGGTGCGTGAGATTTTACCCCAGCCTGTCACACCACCTGGCCAGTGGAATGTGCTTTGTTCCAGGTTGTCCTTGTCTTTTTCATGCATCACAATTTTTGCCCCTGTGAGTTCTTTCAGCTCCTTTGCTCCTCCGGCATGATCGAAATCGCCATGAGTTGGAATGATCAGCTGAATCTCTTCCGGCATTATTTTATGCCTGGCCAGCAGCTGGGAAAACGACTTGGCACGGCCCGGAATAGCTGCATCAACCAAAACCACTCCTTTGTCCTTCAGGATGTAGCAGGTGTTGATGCTTGCTTGAAATGGAATAATCTGTGTCATCTGCTTGATTTGAAGTTGCTTCAGGAAAGTTACTTCAAAAATCAACAGGGGTCAATCTGTTCAAAGGTCGTTTTTATAAGGCAGCTAGTTGATTACTAATTTTTGAGAAGTCCTTTCCCCGCTTTCCAGGACGATCTGTACCAGATAGAGACCAGGGGACAGAGCAGATACGTCGATTCCAAAGGAGAAGGCATTTATATCCTGGCTCAGAAGGACCCGGGTCCCTGAGATCTGAAGAATCTCGATTCTGCTTATAAGCTGATTTGATTCTATGTAGACCAGCTCGCTTGCCGGGTTTGGAAAGAGGCGTAAATTAACTTCACTCCTGGCGCTAAGGCCAAGTGGACCGTCTGCATCGCCTGGCATATTTAAATCCAGCCAGTTAAGGCGGGTTTCAATCCAGTTCTTAAACTTACCCATTTCGGTACTGAAAGTTGTTGGTATATAACCTACCTCGGGGGCTCCAACATTCTCACCCAGGATATCCCACCTTGTATAATGCCGTTTCTGGGCCTCATTGAGGTAGGTTGTAATAGAATCAATATAAGCGTTGATGGATTCCATGGAGAGAAAGGAATTGCGGTAAGTCTCATACCTGAGTTTAAGCTTATTGGCAAAATGTTGATCCTGAAGGAGCCTTGTCATATAGACAGGGGGCGTTGGCCAAACGTCACAATCATTGACCTGGTAGGCCCAGCCCGAACCATCTGTATTTGTAAACATATGGCAATCCCAGATGTCCTTCCAGGCCCAGTCATAGTCCCAGGGTGGACCGGAATGTATTTCCCCCCCCTTGCTCTCCTTATCCTTGAACAGAAAACGGCTTTTTTTGTAGGCATCCACATTCCTGCTTACCTCGCTCAGGATAAAGTAATCAATGAATGAATTTACATCAATATAAGCTGCATAGCCGATTACCGGATTTTTATAGCCAGGGCCGTGAAGCGTCTCTTCGAAGGAATCCACATAAGCCTGCAGGTAGAGCTTCTGATTTTCAGTGATATCCTCCGGATCCGGGTAGTCATATACAAAATGCACCGTGCCATCCGGTCTGTCGAAAGGAGGATAAGAGCTGGTCCAGGAATCATAGGAGGAATAGTAATCAGTTTTAAAAATATATCCACCCGTCACATTGTCCCCATCATTTTCCGTTGCCTCAAGTCTGGCTATATCCACCCGGTTATCATCTCTTTTAATTTTCTCTGTCAACACATAGATCCCATCATAACTGTTGTTGAGAATAACTTCGCAATGCCTGGTTCGTGGTGCATAATGCCCCATGTTTCGAAATATATGCCCGGCGAGGGCATTTCGGAGAAAGGATTTATCATTGTAGTTTGCCAGAAGGATCCAATCGTTCTCTTCCGGCATTCCCAAAAGAGAGACATTCAGATTCTCCCCGGCATCAGTTCTTGTTTCGAAACCATAGGGCTTTTGAGGAAGTGAGGCAGAATAAGTTCCCCGTATCTCAATCCCAACATTACCATCATAGATATTTCCTGAATCGGAAGCATAGTTGAGATTACCCGGACCATGATCTATAATCTTCATATGAGCCACGATCTTTGGCTCATCCGGAATCGGGAATCCCCCATTTACATCAATAACAACCAATGGAATATCCGTGCCTTCCTGGGCATGGCAAGGCATCATTAGTAAAAGCATGAATAGACTGAACAGACAAGCTTTCATAGATGGCTAATGTAGCCATTTTTTCAAGAATTAATCATCCTTGACACAGCGTACAGAGAAACCATCAGACTTGATATTTCGGTACCGGTGTACCGAGGAATAAGAGGAGTAAATATGGCGGCCCCAGGCACGAATGTCAGGCTCTAGTTTAGAATAGCTATTATTTGTATATTTGTTACATGGATATTGAAGAAATCAAAAAGCAGATTCTTGCACTCCCCATGGGAGACCGGCAACGTTTGCTCAGGGAGGTCGGGGACACAGT
>JAYEOJ010000140.1:0-4404 GCA_034722835.1 Bacteroidota bacterium
CTTACCCCACCTTCTCACCCTTACCCCCCTGAGGAGGCGGTTTTTTTCTTCTTTGTACCCATGCCTTCACAGACATCTGTTTTTCAACAGTACGGTACCCTGAGCTGCCCGGACTTTCCTCCACAGGCCGAAGCCTGTAGCGACAGGATCAACTACTGCAAAATTTTTAAAGAACTATGCAAAATTAGTTAATTTTGCGGACATCATTCAGAAACCATGCCTGAGCCGTCCTCCATCCACCTTGAACACTACAGGTACAAGCTGCCCGATGAGGTCATTGCCAAATATCCAATGGCTGACAGGTCATCTTCCAAACTGCTGCTTTACAAAGGAGGAGATGTGTCCCAGGATCGCTTCAGCTCGCTTTCTGAACACCTGCCCCGGGGATCATGGCTGGTCTTTAATAATACCAGGGTCATCCAGGCCCGACTTCATTTTAAAAAAGAGACCGGCGCCCGTGTTGAGATCTTCTGTCTCGAACCGGTGGGTCCGGCCGATTATGAACTTGCTTTCCAGGCTGAAGCAAAGGTCACCTGGCTCTGCCTGGTGGGAAATGCAAAGAAATGGAAAAGCGGACCGGTCTGTTTGCATACCCGTATCAGGGATGAGGAGATTGTGCTGGAAGCCATTCTGATGGAGCGGAGCGGAGATGGATTTATCATCTCGTTTCGGTGGAGCAATCCCGGACTTAGCTTTGGAGAGATTATAGAACATTCGGGAAGTACTCCCATCCCACCCTATCTGAACCGGAAAGCTGAGCAAAGCGACAGAGAACGTTACCAGACCATCTACAGCCTGAACAATGGTTCTGTGGCAGCACCAACAGCCGGATTGCACTTTACGGGAGATGTACTGAAACAGCTGGAGGAGTCGAAGGTCCGGATGGAATATCTTACCCTCCATGTGGGTGCGGGTACTTTTGTGCCGGTTAAAGAGACCGATGTCCGAAAGCATTCCATGCATTCGGAACAGGTGGTGGTCAGTAAGAACTTCCTGGAGATGTGGATGAGTAACATGGAAGGATTGATCGCTGTGGGCACCACGAGTACCCGTAGCCTGGAATCGTTGTTCTGGCTGGGTGTTAAATTGAAGCAGTCTCCAACTATCGACCCGGAATCACTTGCCATATACCAATGGGAGAATGAGAAGCTCCCTCAGGACATTCCCCTGGAAGATAGTCTCGAAGTCTTACTGGAATACTGCAGGCTACATCATACGGAGCATCTGCATTTCTCTACCCAGCTGATGATTGTGCCGGGATATCACTTCAGAAGCATCAGCGGACTGCTTACCAATTTCCATATGCCCGGAAGCACCCTCCTGATGCTGATTGCAGCATGGATTGGAGATGACTGGAAGAAGGTTTATGATTATGCATTGAATGAAGGATTCCGTTTCCTGAGCTATGGAGACAGCTCCCTGCTTGTTCCAGGCCTATAGCATGGACCTGAGCAGAGAGGAAAAAGATTCGATATCTGCTTCGGTAGTATCAAATGAACACATCCACCTTACCTCAGAGAGGTCCTCATCCCAAACGTAGAAAAAAAACTCGTCCTGAAGTGCCGGAATAATATGCGCTGGAATCCGGGCAAATACCGCATTGGATTCGACCTCCCGGGTAACCTCCACTCCAGGTATATCCCTGACTGCAGTATGAAGCTTTTGAGCCATCAGGTTGGCATGCCCGGCATTCTTTTTCCAGAGATCATCGTACAGGAAAGCACTGAACTGAGTGGCGATATACCTCATTTTTGATGCCAGCTGCATTCCCTGCTTCCTCCGGTACTTGAAATCGTCGCAAAGTGTTTTATTGAAAAATATGATCGCTTCCCCGTACATCATTCCATTCTTGGTCCCCCCGAATGAGAGCACATCCACTCCCGCTCCGCCGGTCATCTCATAAAGTCCGCAATCCAACGATACTGCAGCATTGCTGATCCTGGCCCCATCCATATGCAGCAACATGTCCTGCTGGTGGGTATAGCTGGCAATTTCCCTGATCTCATCAATGGTGTATACCGTGCCCAGTTCGCTTGCCTGAGTAATGGAGACCACCCTGGGCTGCACATGATGTTCAAAACCGATCCCGTGCATGTGAGATGCAATCATATCGACCGTCAGTTTACCATCCGGCGTGTTGCAGGTCAGCAGCTTACAGCCTGAAAACTTTTCCGGGGCACCACACTCATCCACATTGATATGGGCTGTTTCGGAACAAATGACCGCATGATAGCTTTGTGCTATTGTGGAAAGCCCCAGAACATTGGCCGCAGTACCTATGAATACAAAAAAGGCTTCGATCTCCGGCCCGAATATCTCTTTGAGCTCGGTAATCGCTTTCTCTGTGTGAGGATCATCTCCATAGGCGATCACATGGCCCTCATTTACCTCAGTAAGTGCAGAAAGGATCCTGGGGTGTACACCTGCATTGTTGTCGCTTGCAAATCCGCGGCGAATCGTGTTATTACTCATTACCTAGAATTTTTCATCATAACGGGTCCATAACATATCACCCAGTTCCCATGCTTTCTCAACCACTTTTTCGCCCCATTCCATGGTATGTCCTGTCAGGTAATTGACAAGCTCCTCCTTCTTCCCTCTTTTGTATAGTTCAAGAGCCTGTTCCTCTAAAGCGGCCTGTCCCTCAAAGAGTTCTTCCTGCCACTGGTCCCAGACTGCGTTTACATCATATCGCATATCACCCCAGCGCTGTGCCGTTAGTGTCCCCAACCTGTTAAAGGCCCACCAGGCACTTTCGTGGGTATAGCCATTGGGCCGTCCCGGAGTTTTATAGCTTACAGGCAAATCAGTGCCTGAACAATAAACCGGCACATAGATGGAAGTGGACACATTGTCCTGTGCCAGCCAGACGACTCCCCCTATCTCATCTGGCAGCCATTCCCGGCACTGGATGATGGTGGCATACATGGTATACCAGCGTGCAATGGTTCTTTCTCCGCGCCATCCCCATCCGCCGTTGATGCGAAACAATTTATTCATATCGTAAGGAAGGTGCGGATTGGCCAGGGGAGAAATATGCATCTGACCCTGCTCATCGGAAACCACCATGTCTTTGGTCATATCAAAGGGAGTTCCCTCGTAATAATCAGAAAAGACCATCCGTAAATCTGAAAGCGAGACCAGGCTGTCGGGCTTAACCGAAAATGGATGGTTCTCTGCATTGGGATCAAGTTTCAGGGAAGGAGCCAGCAAGTCAAACACCCGCCACTCTCTTCTTCTGGCCGCAAGTGAGGTCCGGCTGTTGGGGGCATAAGTATAACAGAAGCGGAAGGGCTCTCCCTCACTCCACCAGCCCGCCTCCCGGGCTACACTGTAGATATTTTCGCTGGCCATGAAGTGATCCCCGTCCTCCAGGTCAATCTCCTTGATGGTGCTGGCATTGGCGTTGACCGCCACATGTTCGTCAGGCACCCGCTGGGCCACCCAGACTGAACCGACCTTTCCTTTTCCGGGACCCAAAATTTCCAGGTGCCAGACCTCTTTCTTATCCGCAATGGTCAGGCACTCCCCATAATCGTTCCAGCCATATTCTGCTGTGAGTTCCCCGGCAAGCTCAATGGCCTCCCGTGCTGTTTTGCAGCGCTCCAGCATCAACCGGCAGAGCCGCTGGCAATCGATCAGACCGGCATCGGACTGCAACTCCTCCCTGCCTCCGAATGTGGATTCTCCAATGCCCAGCTGATACTGGTTCATGGAGGGATAGGCTGTATTTAAAAACTGGTAGGTCTCCCCTACCTGTGGAATCTCTCCTATGGGCTGATGCGCATAAGTGGGCATGGCGAATGAGTCGCAGGGTACCCTAAGATACATGGTAGTGCTTGCATTATCAGGGTGTTTCTGTGCCGGCACCACATCCATCCAGGAGCGTGTACGGTGACTGTCGTCTGTATGTGAGGTGATCACAGAACCATCGACCGTGGCCCCTTTTCCCAGGGTGATGGAGGTGCATCCATCGGCATAGCCTCCAACCCAGTCGGCTCGCTGAGCAGAAAGTGTCACAAAAAAACCAAGTAAAAGAACGGAAAGTGTCGAAAGAAATTTCATGCAATATTTCTTTAAAATTCGAGTTACGAATATAGTCATATCCGTTCACAGATCCCTTCCATATGCACCATTTTTACTTTCTTTGCAGTCACACAATTAAAGGGGGAAGTTGAGCTATTCTAAAATCATCATAGCAGCCATAATTCTGGTGAGCATTCAATCCTGTTACAAGGAGGTGGAGCTTCCTCACGATCCGGAGGTGGTATTTGGACTATCGGTCTCCCCGTCAATGCAGGAGTTCATTTACGACAGCAGGGACACAAGCTATACCATCGATGAGCCCGGAATGTCATTTTTGCTGGATGGGCTTCCACTGAAGCTGGATGAAATCCGTACTCG
>JAYEOJ010000141.1:0-16235 GCA_034722835.1 Bacteroidota bacterium
CGGTGAAGCCAGCTTCCAGACAATAAAAAAATAGACTACCATTCCGGTTAGTGTGGCCAGAATGGTTCCCAAAGGTATGGATCTACTTGGTTTCTTCAGATCGCCCGACAGGCCTACACCCGCAGTTATCCCTGTAAAAGCCGGGAAAATAATGGCAAAGACAATGAAGAACTGACCTCCCTCACCCGTGGCAGCGGCGGTAAAGGAGAAGGTATGGCTTTCTGCATATTCTGTGCTTCCCAGGAAAAAAAGAACCAGGGAGATAATCAAAATGGCCACCACCATATAAAGTGTTTTCATGCCTACAGCTGCCCCCTTTTTCAAAATCAGGACTGAGAGTCCGATCATGGCAGGAACACTGATGACCTGTCTGGGCAGATTGAAACCGAAGCGATTATTGAACCAGTTAAAGAGCGACTCAAAAGCTTCGGTAAAGGCTATGATGTAGAAAGCTACCGAGATGGCCTGGGAGATAAACAGGGCAAATCCTATGGTGGCCCCTATATTAAGTCCAAAGGAGCGTGAAATGATAAAATACTCACCTCCTCCCTCTACCCTCTTGTTGGTAGCAATTTCAGAAATAGCCAGGGCTGTGGGAATGGTTACCATATGTCCCAGCAGGATCACCCCCATTACTCCCCAGAAACCCAGGGTACCTACGGCAAAACCAAAGCGCAGGAAAAGAATGGCTCCCAGAATGGTCGCTATTGCAGTGAAGTAAACCGGAGCTGTTCCGAATGATTTTTTAGTGGAAGTTGCCATATCTTTATTTAGCTATGTAAATATAAGAAATGGCAGGAGATCAGAAATAGAGGTCCCGTTCACCTTTTTTTACAAGCTCCAGACGCTCCTCCAGTTTTGCCTTGAATTTGTCCTCTTCCATCTCGGCCAGGTTCTTCTTTATCAGCCGGTACCCCTTTTCTTTGGTGCCATTCTGGGCATAATCCTCCAGGTATTCTGCCATGGTCAGCATGGCATTGGGAGTACAGTAGCGCTTGATAAATCCCGGAACAGAAAACTCCATAAAGTGTTCGCCGGTCCGCCCGGTACGATAGCAGGCCGTACAGAAGGAAGGCAAATAATCCTTATCGATCAGCTCATCCATTACCTCTGAAAGTGAACGGCTGTCACTGATCTGGAACTGCTCCGAATCCAGGTCCTGATCAAGATTCTGATCCTGGTCCTGCCCTGAATAGCCTTTCATTTCAATTTTGGTTCCTCCGTCAATCTGGGAGACTCCAAACTCAAGCACTTCGTCCCGGATAGCTGCCGGTTCACGAGCTGTTAGAATCAAACCAGTGTAGGGAACTGCCAGGCGGAGTATGGCCACCATACGTGTAAAGTCTTCGTCACTGACCTGCCACTTTTCTTCATACTTCACACCGGACGCCTTCTGTAGCCGGGGAAATGAAATGGTATGCGGTCCCACATTGTAGACCGTCTCCAGATGGTTCACATGCCGGATCAGTCCCAGCACCTCAAAACGCCAGTCGTACAGGCCAAAGAGTGCACCGATTCCCACATCATCAATCCCTGCCTCCTGGGCACGATCCAGCGCAGAGATTCTCCAGTCATAATCCTTCTTCACCCCACCCGTATGGTACATGGAGTAAGCACCACGGTGGTAAGTCTCCTGGAATACCTGGTACGTCCCGATTCCTGCTTCCAGCACCGTTTTAAATCCCTGAATATCCAGAGGTGCCGCATTGATATTGACCCGGCGAATCTCTCCGTTCCCCTTCTTCACCTGGTAAACGGTCCGCACAGTCTCAGCAATAAATTCCGGGGTATATTTGGGGTGCTCCCCATAGACAAGGATCAAGCGCTTCTGTCCCATCTCCTCCAGCATCTCCACCTCCTGGATCAGTTCCGGGTGGGTCAGTGTGGTACGCTTCTGGCTCTTATTGGAAGCCCTGAAGCCACAATATTCACAGTTATTAACGCAAAGGTTTCCCACGTACAGAGGTGCAAACAGGACAATCCGCTTTCCGTACACCTGTTCCTTCAGCTTGCGTGCACCCGCCTTGATCTCCTCAACAAGTTCCGGATCGGTGGCCTTCAGCAGTACTGCAGTCTCCTGCATGGAAAGTCGTTTCTTACTCAGGGATTTGGCAATAATTTCCCGGACCAGTTCACGGTCGGGCTGGGCTCCCGCCAGTATCTCTTCGATCTCCTTTTCGGAAATAAAAGGGACCATTGCTTTGTCCTCAATGGCATAGGTTTGTGGATCGTAGATCATTTCAATTCGATTTACGAGCCTTTGGAAGCAATAAAGAAATGCGTTCAGTTTGAACTCCTTACCTTCAGACCTTCCTCCGGATCAGATGATTAATGGTACCTTGAAGCTGGTTAAGCCAGCTTCTCAGAGAGCACAAATGTATATATTGTTATTTGAATAACAAAACAAAATGTGACAATATTTGCTACTTTTATCCACAGATGAAAAGCCATTATACAGTTTATGTCTTTATTCTGCTTCTGACGGCTTCTGCCCTGGTGCGGGCTCAGGAGCCAGGACTCACCTATCGCTTGCAGCCGGGTGAAAGCTACTACCTGGAATCGGATCTGCAACAAAGCACCCACTCCGAATCCATCGACAGTGAAGAAATCTCCTTCTACAACCTGACCAGGGTGGAATTCAGGGTGGATTCCATCGATAGTGCCGAACAGATCTGCATGAGTGTACAATACCGTGAACTGCTAATCTCCATGCTGGCCCCCCAGATGGACATAGATATCAGTTCTGCCTCAGGAAAAGATACTTTGCTTACAGAGATGGTAGATATGCTGGAGCAGGGGACTTTTCATATGGTGATGACACCCCGCGGCGAAGTGGTGGGACTTGTGGGATTGGAGCAGCTCTTTGATTCCCTGGCATCACTTCAGGTAAGCGATACCACCGAACACCAGGTCATCATAAAGACGCTGGAGGAAGCTTACGGGGCCGATGCCTTCCGAAGCATGTGCAATCTTTTCATATATATCTACCCTGTCATACAACCCATGAGTAACTGGACCAACGACATCACCTACTATTTTAACACCAAGGCAGTGAAGATGGTTAACCGCTACTATCTGACCAAAACTACGGAGGACATGGTCGTCATCCAGGGAATGGGCATGTTAAACTCCATGCAGGAGTTTTATGAAACCACCGGCATGGGAGATGTAAAATCGGCTGTTTCAGGAAGCCAGACCTACGACTTCCAGATGGACCCGGAAAGCGGATGGTTGAAACGCTGTGTCTCACGCCAGCGGGTAATCATAGAGACCACAATTCTGGAAAGCAACTATCTTCCAAGAGGGCTTAAAATCCCTTCCTATGCCGAAACTGCATTTGAGATCACAGGAGGAAGACTGAAACAAGCATTAAATACAGAAAAATAATGAAGAGCACTTATCCATTCATCCTGATTGCCATGGGGATGATGCTTTTTGTCTCCACCTGGCAGGCAGAACTGCAGGCCCAGCCCTATATGCACTCTGCCGGTATTCGTGCCGGCTACTCCAGTGGTATCAGTTACAAAGGATTCAGACTACACCGAATGTCAGGCTTCGAAGCCGATATCTTATACAACCGGCATGGTTTTAACATCACGGCCCTCTATGAGTACCATATAGAACCCTTTAAAAAGAATACAAGAACCTTTGTCTACCTGGGAGGAGGTGCCTTTGGGGGAGATTGGGACGATGAGTTTTCCATGGGCGTGGCAGCAGTGGCCGGGATTGAGTATACGCTAAGGGATTTGCCCCTTAATTTCAGTCTGGATTGGAAACCCATGCTCAATGTCTACGCGGTTTTTGAGCCCGACTGGCTTGATTTTGGTCTCTCCATCAGGTATCGCTTTAGCAGGTAATCCTTTACTTTTTCCTGAAAGTACCATATATTTATAGATATTGGTTTTTGTTCATTAAAACGTGTAACTATGATCCCTGCTCTTAAAGAGGTACAGGCGGCTGTCAAAAGAATCGCCCCCTACGTTCACAATACCCCGGTGCTTACCTCCTCTACTATTGATGAGATGCTAAAAGCCACGGTCTATTTTAAATGCGAAAATTTTCAGCGGGGTGGAGCCTTTAAGATAAGAGGAGCAATTAATGCCATCCTGCAGTTATCTGAAGATGAGCGCGCCCGCGGTGTGATCACCCACTCCTCAGGTAATTTTGCTGCAGCCCTGGCCCTGGCTGCCAGTGCCCTGAATACCAAGGCTTATATCATCATGCCATCCAATGCTCCAGCCGTCAAACGTGATGCGGTTGCAGGATATGGGGCCCAGATCATTGAATGTGAACCTACACTGAAGAGCCGGGAATCGACCATGTTGGCCCAGCAGAAGAAAAAGGGTGCAACCTTCATCCATCCCTCAAACGATATGAATGTAATACTGGGACATGCCAGCGCGGTCATGGAACTTTCGAAAGAGGCAGAGCAGCTGGATGTGGTCATAGCCCCTGTGGGTGGAGGCGGATTGCTGGCGGGGACAGCACTTGCGGTCAACCATCTTCACTATTATATCGAAACCATTGGCGCCGAACCCTTCGGTGCCGACGATGCCTATCTTTCTTTGAAAACCGGCAAGATACAGCCCAGTATCAATCCAAAAACCATAGCAGACGGATTAAAAACCCAGCTTGGGGATCAGAATTTCCCCATCATCCGGAAGCTGGTCAGCAAAATAATCAGGGTGGAGGAGAATGAGATTATCGAGGCCATGAAATTCATCTGGGAGCGCATGAAGATCGTCATAGAACCTTCCAGCGCTGTGGCAGTTGCAGCCATGTTCAGGAACAGCGCTGAGTTCAAAAACAGAAAGGTTGGTGTGATCTTATCAGGAGGAAATGTAGATCTCTCCGATCTGCCTTTTTAGTTTAACTCAGGAATTTTAAAAAAAGTGTCTACAGGACGCTGATATGGGCACCATTGAACACATCAAGCTGTACATGTGTTAAAAAACATGGATTTGGACCGGTGTTGCGTATTAAATCACATATATTTGTATCTGGCACTTTTGGAAAAGGTAAAACTCTTTTCTGCTTGCTAACTAAAACTACTACTATCCGAGCAGGTGATTTTATATCTCCTGCTCTTTTTTTTTGAAAGCTAAAAAATGAAACTCCCTTCCAACAGCGACTTGATCAAAGGGATCAGGAACCATGATTCATCCATCCTCTGGCATGTATATGATAAACATTATCCCATCATTGAAGGATACATCATACACAACCAGGGGACGAGGGACCAGGCCCGGGATATATTCCAGGACGCCATGATTATTGTGTACAAGCGAATCAAATCTGACGAACTGGAGTTAAGCTGCAAATTCGGGACCTATCTCTATGCCATCTGTAAAAACATCTGGATGCAGGAACGAAAAAAATATCTGCAGCGAGCCGAAAAACTTCGTCAGCATACCCTTGTTGTAAATGATCCCGGACCTGCAGATGACCCCCTGCTTCAGAATCACCTGACCGATCTGTTTAACAAGCACTTTGAGGACTTGAGTAAGGATTGTCAGAAGATCCTCTCCATGTATTTCAACAATTTTAGTGTGGAAGATATCCGTGCTGCGATGAATTACAAGGATCTTCACCATACGGCTGACAGAAAATACAGATGCAAGAAGAGCCTGATAAACAGGATTGTGAATGACCCCCTATTTAAACGACTGAAAAATGAGCTACGTTGATCTTATTATTAAATATTTGTCGGGCGACCTTAGCCAGGAAGAGTCTGTCTCCTTCGAGAAGGAGCTGGAATCCAATCATGAGCTGAAGGAAACCTTTGAGCAGCATCGTGCGGCGTTTGAATTGATCCGTGATCAACTGCAAAAGCGGGACGACCAGACCTTCAGGGCGAAACTTCAGGAGGCCATGAGCCACGACACTCCTGCTCCGGCATTCCAAAAAACACCTTCCCGGAACTGGTGGTACATCCCCCCTGCGGTAGCTTGCGTCCTGGCCATGATGCTCATCCTTCTTCCCCTGCGTCCGGGGAACGAAAAAATCCTGTCCAGGTTTTTCCATCCGGCAGAGGATCCGGTAGTGCTGGCTTACAATCAGGATACTCGTGGAGAGCCCGAACCCGGAATTATCCAATACCGCCTCGGGAAATACCAGGATGCCATGGAACTACTCTCGGTCCGGATCAACCAGGAGAAGGACAATAAACTGATTCTGCTGTACTACCTGCTTTCGGCCATGGAACTGGACCGCCAGCAGGAGGTCCTGGCTTTGATCCCTGAGGAAGAAGCTGAAAGGATGGATCTGCTGGACCAAACCATTAGCTGGTACACCAGCCTGGCCCTTATTAAATCGGACAGGCGGGAAGATGCGCTGGAGAAACTCCAGCCATTAACGGAACAGGAGGGTTCCTACCATTCCGATGCCCTGAAATTGGAAAAGGTATTGTTAAAATAATTCTTAATTTAGGGGGCATAAGTCAGAACGCATATGCCCTCGTTCCCCTTCTACAAGCAACTTGATGCCATGGACTGCGGACCCACCTGTCTGAGAATGGTGGCACGTCATTATGGAAAACATTTTACCCTCCAAACCCTCAGGGAGAAAAGTCACCTGACCAGGGAAGGGGTATCGATGCTTGGAATTGCCAGGGCCGCAGAGGAGATCGGCATGCAGACCATGGGGGTTTCTCTCACCTGGGAGCGTCTCCTGGTAGAGGCTCCCCTGCCCGTGATTGTTCACTGGCAGCAAAAGCATTTTGTGGTGGTATATAAAATCCGGAAGGATAAGGTCTATGTGGCCGATCCTGCATTCGGACATACTGTCTACACCAGGGAGGAGTTCTTGAAAAACTGGATCAGCACCCGCAAAGAGGGTGAAGCCAAAGGATCGGCCCTGCTGCTTCAACCCACACCTGACTTTCTGAACCAGGAAGATGAACCCGTAAAGAAAACCGGTTTCCGCTATCTGATGCGCTACCTGACCCCTTACCGGCGATTCGTATACCACCTCTTGCTGGGCCTGATTCTGGGTAGTATTATTCAGTTTCTGCTCCCCTTCCTGTTCCAGTCCATGGTGGATTTCGGGATCACCAACCAGGATCTTCCTTTTATTTACCTGGTTCTGCTTTTCCAGTTTGTGCTGATCTTATCGCAGATGGGAATCGATTTTATCCGGAGATGGATCCTGCTCCACCTGAGTGCACGAATCAATATTTCGCTGATCTCCGATTTCCTCAGCAAACTGATGAAATTGCCTGTGGGATTCTTCGATACCAAGCTAACAGGTGATATCCTGCAACGAATAGGCGACCACCGGAGAATCGAAACATTTATGACCACCTCCTCGCTCACCATCCTCTTCTCCATGGTCAACCTGGTGGTGTTTGCCATTATCCTGGCCATCTACAGTCTGAAGATCCTGTTGATCTTCCTGGCAGGCGCATTGCTTTATTTCCTGTGGATCTATATTTTTATGAAGCGTCGAAGAATCCTGGATCAGAAGTACTTTTCGAAGATGGCAGAGAATCAGAGCAAGCTGATTCAGATTATACACGGGATCCGGGAAATCAAGCTGAACAATGCAGAGCGATCCAGCCAGTGGGACTGGAAGGAAATCCAGGCAAGCCTCTTCCGGGTCAATATGAAATCCCTCTCCCTTAGCCAGTACCAGGAAGCCGGAGGGGTATTCCTAAATGAAACAAAGAATATCCTGATCAATGTGACCGCTGCCATTGCCGTGTTAAATGGCAATCTGACCCTGGGTACTCTGCTGGCAATCTCCTATATATTGGGACAGCTGAACGGACCCATCGAACAGATGATCTCCTTCTTTCACAAGGCCCAGGATGCCAAAATCAGCCTGGAACGATTGGGAGAAATACACGAGTCCGAAGATGAATACCAGCGTGAAACCGGGGTCACCGTACTTCCCGTCATAGAGAAACTAACAGTCAACAGCGTGGAATTCACCTACCCCGGTGCCCTTCAACGGAATGTGCTGGAAGAAATAAATCTGACCCTGAAAAAAGATACGGTAACCGCTCTGGTTGGAGTTAGTGGCAGTGGAAAAACAACGCTTCTTAAGCTATTGCTGGGATTTTATCCGCCCGCGAAAGGAGATATCAGGGCAGGCGATATGAACATACAAATGATGTCGCCCGACCTTTGGAGAAGACAGTGTGGCGTCGTGATGCAGGATGGATTCATCTTCTCCGACACCATTGCCAGGAACATTGCACTGGGCGAACATGATATTAATGCCGAACAGCTGCTCTACGCTGCTAAGATGGCATGCATGGATGATTTCATAGACCGCCTGCCACTGGGTTACAATACGGTAATCGGACAGGAAGGGCTTACCCTCAGTGGAGGAGAGGAACAACGAATTCTTATTGCAAGGGCCATCTATAAAAATCCCGGGTTCCTGTTCCTGGATGAAGGAACCAGTGCCCTGGATGCCAATAACGAGAGGCGGATCATGGAGAATCTGGAACTGGTTTTCAGAGGCAAGACAGTACTGATTGTCGCACACCGCCTGAGCACCGTTAAAAATGCGGACCAGATCATCGTGCTTGACCAGGGCCGTATTGTGGAGGAAGGCAAGCACAATACTCTGATTGCAAAGAAGGGACATTATTTCAACCTGGTACGAAACCAGCTGGAGCTGGGTAACTGAAATAAGTGATGCCTTATCATGGACAATGACTGGAAAAAAAGACTGGGAATGGTTTATTCAACCAATCCTGATTTTCAATTCGAATCGGGTGAGGAGGAAGAGGCCGAAACCCTGGATCCCCGGCAACAGCAACTCTATGTGAGCCTGGATAAGAAAAACCGAAAGGGAAAAAAAGTCACCCTGATTGAGGGTTTTAAAGGGAGCACGGAGGATCTTAAAATCCTGGCCAAAGAGCTTAAGAGCAGCTGTGGCGTAGGAGGCTCTGCTGGTGATAAAAAGATTCTGATCCAGGGCGATTTCAGGGATCGGGTAGTTACCCTCCTTCAGGAGAAAGGCTTCAAAGTGAAACGGTCAGGTGGATAGAAAAGCAACTCTCAGAATATGCCTTGGAATACTGGCAGGGGTGGTCATGGCTGCTCTTTCCGGATTAAACATGTATGCCCAGGAGGGAATTCCGGAAGAGCCAGTGGATACCTCTTACTTCAAAGCGGGTAAGGACGACTGGAACCTGGTTGAATCAGTAATCAGGGTGAATCCCGATGCAGTGTTAATGCTTCTTAAGCGTAGTGCCAATCCCAATGCCAAAGCGGAAGGGGGAATGACCGCTCTGATGTTTGCGGCCGAAAGCGGCAATGAATTGATGGTCAAAATGCTGGTTCTGAATGGTGCAGACATGGAACTAAGCTACATGGAAGAGACCACCCCCCTGCTGATTGCAGTGCTGAATGGTCATTTTGATGTGGTTCACTTCCTGCTCGAGAAAGGGGCCGATCCGGATCATCAGGATATCTACCATGGATCTGCGCTTTTGTACGCAGCTGCCATAAACAACTATGAGATAGCTGACCTGCTCCTGTTCTACGGAGCATCCGACACCATCAGAGACCGGGATGGAAATACGGCTCTGATGACAGCAGTCTACTTCGGTAACACGGAGACAAGTGATGTATTGCTACAGAACGGGCTGGATCCGGATGGTGCGGACAAACAAAAAAACACCCCGCTGATGGTCGCTGCACAACAGGGGGATCTCCCTATGAGCAGCCTGCTCCTTGAATATGAAGCAGCCCTGGAACGGGCCAACAAACAAAACTATACTCCCCTGGCTCATGCCATCCGGTTCAGGCAGGACAGCATTGCCAAACTCCTGATCGATAGTGGTGCCAATGTAAATCACCAGATAAAAAAGAG
This sequence comes from Bacteroidota bacterium, assembly GCA_034722835.1. GTDB lineage: Bacteria > Bacteroidota > Bacteroidia > Bacteroidales. Next base: position 9,829 of record JAYEOJ010000141.1, read on the forward strand.
TAAGAATCTTTATGATCTGGCCCGTCAGCAGGGAAATGCCAGTACCCTCAAGCTAATGAAGAATACAGGAGCCACCACCTCTCCAAGGCCCAGTTTTTCAGAATTCAACCTGGCCTGGGGAAATTCTTTCAGAAACAATGAACATATGATGCAGGTCCGCTTCTCGATGGTGGATTATAAGTTCGGCCTCTTTGCAGAAACGGGCATTGACTTTCGCCCCTTTTACAGAAAGGTACAGGTAGAGGTGGATGATCAGCTGATACAACAGTACAGGGAGACACGGTGGGTATGGACCCACGGAGGGGGAAAGAATTTCTTCTTTCTGCGTGATGCAACGGGCAAGGAATATGGTGCTTATGGCGGACTCTATGGAATGCTGTCCATGCCGAATTACAGGGGAATCAGCGATCATCAGAAAGTCAACTACTCTCTTGCGCTGTCGGCTGGTCTCTATATGAAGGGAGACTGGGCCGGCATAAAAGCGGGAGCCGAACGTTATACTTATAAAACGCTCCTGGAAGGAGCCTGGAAAATAAATATTACAATTTTCGCCAGAATTGTTATGAACCGTAGTGAACATGTGGGCAAAGAGATTACATACTAAACTTCTGGCAGTGGCCCTGCTGGTCCTGATTTCAGGAAAGTTTACGGCCTGTGAGCAGGAGGACTGGATGCTTTCGGTGGATTGTGGAGATTGTTATGGCTATGCACCCGATAGTGCCGATCTGATTATCCAGCTTACCATCAACGCAGAGAATGATTCTGTACCCCTTACATTTTACCTGGGTGATTACGAAGATGGGGTGATCGACTGGCAGGATACCGCAACAACAGAGGAATTTTACCTATACTCGAAAATGAATAGCAGTTATACGGTCCGCGCAACCTATCGGTCCGGCAACCGTATTATTGAAGCCTTCGATGCGGATGATATGGAACTCTATAATGCCAAAGAAGAGTGTGGATCACCCTGTTATATAGTAAAAGGCGGCATCTTTGACCTGCGCCTGATAGAATAAGTGCAGGAAAAAAGATTTAATTAATTTTAGACGGAAAACGTTTATTTATGGGCAAGCGATTCCTGGTACTGGCTATTCTGTTCTGCCTTCAGGCAACAAGCATCCTGATTGCTCAGCCCAACAGGAACGGGGTTCCCATTGTTACCAATTATCCACATGCCATCACCCTGGGAAGTGAACAAAACTGGTGCATAACCCAAGATTCCCGCGGGATCATCTACGTGGGTAACAACGACAAAGGGGTCCTGGAGTACGATGGAGTTGAATGGCGAAGAATCCGTATTCCCAAAGATCCCATGGTTCTTTCCATGGTAAGCGATGAGGATGGCGTGGTTTACGTGGGTGCCGATTCGGAATTTGGTTTTCTGGCCCCGGACCTGGTTGGGGACTTGCAATACAGGTCCATTTCCGATACCCTTGATCCGGATCTCTACTCCTTTTCGGGTGTCAGAAGAACCTACCATCATCAGGGAAAGGTTTACTTCTGCTCCTTTGAGTATATCTTTGTCTTTGACACATCCGGCAAACAGCTGTCCGTCCTGCAGACCAGCGAACATTCACTCTACTCTTTCCTGGTGGATGGAACACTTTATTTATCCGATTTTGAGAAGGGACTCCTGAAATATCAGGATGGTCAGTTTACTGAACTGCCTGGAGGTAAGGAATTTAACAACCTTACCATTACCGGGCTGGTTAAATATGACAGCTCCAGGCTCCTTGTGGGTACCTTCTTTTTCGGGCTTTACCTGTACAATCCTGAAACCGGACTGGTGGAGAGAGAGTTTGCAGATCCTGATCTGGATGAATTTCTTGCGGATGCCAATATTACCTCTATCCGGTCGCTTCAGGAGGACTTTGTAGTGTCTACATTTAATAGCGGAGTGGTCATTCTTACCAGGGAGGGACAGGCACGGGAGATCATTGGTGAGAACGAGGGGCTCATTGATGAGCAGGTGCCTTCTGTATTCTACAATGATCAGATGGAGGGCTCCAGTCCCTTATGGATACCCAACTTTATGGGCATCAGCAAACTGGAGCCTGCAAATCCCTTCCGCGTTTTTACCGAGATGTCCGGTTTTGAAGGCTTTATTACCGATGTAAAATCCTTTAACGGGCGACTTTTCATATCCACATTCGAGGGACTCTATTATAAGAACTCATCCTCCACCGGTACAGAATTTATCCGGGTACCCGTCATAGGAGCAGAAATTATCCGCCAGCTGTTTCTGTTTCGCCCCACGGCCTACAGATCTTTTTTGCTGGCCTCAACGGAGAACGGAATCTTTGTGGTGGACCAGCAGATGCGTGTTACCAGGATGGAGAATCTGATTAGCAATCCCCCCGAGGCAGAGCCCAGGAGCAAGTGGGAATACTCCGGTTGGTTCCTCTTACAGGATCCCGAGCATCAGAACAGGCTTTTTGCCGGAGAGAGCCAGGTTGTTGGATTGAGGTATTCCCGGGGCAGATGGGAAGAATTTATGCGCGTGGACAAGCTTCCCGAGAATGTAATGTTGCAGAAAAAATGCATCGACAAATACGGATATTTCTGGGGAAGTTCAGAATTTACGGTGGCCCGGATCGATATTGAGCATCCTGCACAGGCCACCCTGAAGCTAATGGATCCGAGTCACGGCCTGCCATCTGAGGTGAACAACCAGGTCTATCTTGATCCTGAAACAGAGGAGGTACTGCTGGGTACCCGCAACGGTTTCTACAGGTACAATTACTTCAGGGATTCCTTTTACAGGGATACCTTTTATAACAACATCCTTCCCGCAGGTGAAAACCTGATTATGGCCTTTCACAGGGACCTGGAAGGTGATTTCTGGTTCTCCTTTGAAAACAGTTCAGGAGCATGGACCGAACTGGTGGCACGTAAAGTTGACGGGGAGCTCCGTATTATCCAGGAAAAAGCTTTCCAGCGGCTCGAAAATACCTCGGTTGATGTTTTCTACAGCGCTCCCGAAGGTGGTATCTGGTTTGGGAAATCAAACAGGCTCTATCAGTTTGACAAGGAGTTCTCCAGAAGAGATACCATGGAGTTCCAGGCCCTCATAAGGCGTGTGACCCTTGAAAGTGATTCAGTAATCTTCAATGGCAGCATTCGTATGAACGATTCCCAGGACAAAGGGAGTACCCCCCAGATCAGGTACAGCCTGAACCATATCCGCTTCAACTGGGCCGCTCCATTCTTTGAACAGGAAGATGAGGTGGAGTACAGCTACCAGCTCAGGGGATTTGAAGAGCTTTGGTCGCCCTGGAGCAAGATTCCCTTCCAGGAATTCACCAATCTGAAATACGGCAGTTACACCATGGTCCTGAAGGCCAGAAATGTTTATGGAAATGAGAGCCTGCCTGCCACCTGGTCCTTTACCATACTCAGACCCTGGTACGCTCATTTTCTTGCTTATATAGCCTACATTCTGCTTGCTGCACTCCTGGTATATATCCTTATTAAACTTTATACGCGACGTTTGAAACAGGAAAACATCAGGCTTGAATCGATTATTGCCGAACGTACCGCTGAGATCAGGAGACAGAAGGAAGAGCTGACCGACAGCATTGAGTACGCAAGCAGGATTCAGCAGGCCCTGCTCCCATCTTTAAAATTGCTGGATACCCATCAGGTGGAGCATTTTGTTCTCTTTAAACCAAGAGATATTGTCAGTGGTGATTTCTACTGGGTGGGTGCAATCAGGAATAAATTACTGGTTGTGGCTGCCGACTGCACCGGACATGGTGTTCCCGGGGCCTTTATGAGCATGCTGGGGATGACCTTCCTGGACGAAATAGTGATCAAATCGGAACGCACCGATACCAGCGAAATCATGGGACAATTGCGTGAGCATGTGATTACTTCCCTGAAGCAATCGGGCCAGAACAGCATGGAATCAACCAAGGATGGCATGGACCTGGCCATGGTATCCATCGATCTTAAAAGCAAGAAGTTCCAGTATTCGGGCGCTTATAACTCTCTTTACCTGGTCAGAAAACTGAAACGGGGTGAAAAAGCAAAGCTGAATAAGGGACTGGAACTGGAGTTGCCCAGGGGGGCCATGCACGACGACAGGCATCTCCTGCTTCAGATCCGGCCCGATCAGATGCCGATTGGAATCTCCGAAAAAGAGCTACCTTTCCAGGCCCCTGTATTTAAAGACGAGGGATATAACATTTATATGTTCTCTGACGGGTATGTGGACCAGTTTGGCGGGCCGGCAGGGAAAAAGTACATGTCAAAAAACTTTAAAAAACTAATCCTTGAATTGCAGTCTGTTCCATTAAAAGATCAGGCTGCAGCCATGGAAAAAACCTTGTCGGAATGGATGGGAAATCTCAGTCAGGTCGACGACATCCTGGTAATGGGACTAAGAATCAACTAAAATTGAAAGAAACCAAACTCTCAAGGGAAAATCTGCTGGATCAGCGCAGGGAACTGATGGCAAGCCTCAAATATGCCAGCTTTATTCAGCGGGCAGTGCTGCCTGATCAGAAGTACATGGAAAACATTCTGAAGGAGTTCTTTATTTTCCATCAACCGCGGGATATTGTCAGCGGCGATTTCTATTACTGCTCCCGGAAGGAGGATTTTATTGTGGTGGCAGCAGGTGATTGCACCGGGCATGGTGTACCCGGTGCCTTGATGAGTATCATGGGCATCTCCTTCCTGAACGAGATCCTCAGCATCAGGGGGCCTATCCGTTCAAGCAGAATACTTAACCTGCTAAGGGAGAGGGTGATGAAAGCGCTACACCAGCGGGGATACGAACTGGAGAACAAAGATGCCATGGATATGTCCCTCTGCGTGTTCCATCCCAAATCCGGCGAACTGCAGTATTCCGGAGCCAACAACCCGCTCTATCATATCAGGAAAAAGGTACTTACCGAAATAAAGGCAGATAAAATGCCAGTGGGTATCGATGCCATAGAAGAAAGCTCATTTACCAACCATGCACTGCAACTTAAGCCGGGCGATATCGTATACCTATTTTCCGATGGTTATCCGGATCAGTTTGGCGGGCCCGAGAACAAGAAATTCAAATATGGACCGTTAAGAGAATTACTGATCAGGATATCGGAACTGTCTATGGAAGAGCAAAGAAATGAGCTGGACCGGGTAATGGCAGATTGGAAAGGAGATGAGTTGCAGATAGACGACATTTTGATATTCGGGATAAGATTTATATAAAGCAGGAAACATGCAGTTGGTTTCTTTTAGAATTCAGAACTTCAGATCCATCGTTGATACCGGCTGGCATCAGCTGGCCCATGATAACATCACCAGCCTGATCGGTCAGAACGAATCGGGTAAAACATCCATACTGGAAGCACTTAAGTCCTTTCACGATGGGAGGCTGATTGAGGATATGCTCAGAAGCGATCTCTCCCTGCCGGTGGTGAGCTGTAAGTTTAACTTTGATTTTTCAGATGTTGAAAACCGTATAGATAAGCGAAGGTTGAATCCGGAAATCCGCAAGCTGATCAACAGCGTGGAGACCGTGTCCATCACAAGAAGATGGGAGGATGAAATGGATTCTCATATGGAGATGGGCGATGAATTGCAGGAGGTTTTCAATGAGACCCTGGACCAGTTCAGGAAACGGGAGCTAAAGGTCATGGAGAACCTGGAACATCTGAACCGGGATATTGCCACCGCTTTAAAAAAACTGAATAAAGTGCAGGAGGAGGCAGACTGGACCGCCGAAAAGCTGGAAACAGTCAGACTCCGGATGAACGAGATCAAGAGAAACATCCGGAAATTTCCATCAAAGCAACGAAAAGAGGAGCTCCGGAAGGAGTTGGAACTGGAAGAGGAGATGTTTTCGAAGCTGAAGGAGACCCTTGAACTGAAGAAGAACAAACAGGGTGAAAAGAAGGACATCCTGGATGCACTGGATGAGAAGATTCAGGTTAGCATAAAGCTGCAGGGTATCCAGGACGAGACTACGGAAAAAAGAGAGGCCCTATCCCTTGTGCAGGAGCAGTTGAAGCAGCTGCTTCAGATGACCGGGATGTACCCCACCGAAAGGGAACAGCGTGCCGCCGAAATCAAGGAGGAGATATACCGGACCGATATTGAGAAATTTAAAGATGAGATCGGGTCGCTGAACGACCGGCAGCGTATCCAGTTACTTGCCCTTGAATTTGTGTTTGAGGGAATGGGCATTGATGAAGCGGTGAAAGCAGGCCGGAAGGAAGTGGATTCCATGAAGGAATATTACAGCTCCAATGAACTTGCAGATGAGATATTCAAGATCCTTCCTGATTTCGAAATGTTCGAAGATTTTTCTTCCCTCCTGCCCAACCGTATTGACCTGGAAGACATTATCAGGGCAAACAAGCGTGCTGAAGGATATAATGCTGCAATAAACTTCCTTACCATCACCGGTT
>JAYEOJ010000142.1:0-4400 GCA_034722835.1 Bacteroidota bacterium
CCGAACATTTTGATGCTGAGATGATCACTGATCTGGCCCTGAAAGCAGGGATGAAATACATTACCATTACCTCCAAGCATCATGATGGATTTTGTCTCTTTGAAACCAGGGCAAGCGATTTCAATGTGATGAATTCCCCATGCGGACGCGATCTGATCAAAGAACTGTATGACGCTTGCGAGCGAAAGGGATTGGCTTTGTTTTTATACTACTCCTACGGGGCCGACTGGAAACATCCCTATTTCTACCCCAGAGAGGCTGGCTGGCAACATGCCCGGCCCGCATATAAAAAACCTCAACCGGAATACAAATACGAAAAGGAAGCTGATTTTAAAATCTACTTGGATTTCGTCCATAGACAGATCACCGAGCTATTCACCCAGTACCCCAATATTGCCGGGATTTGGTTCGATCCCATTATGGGATACTACAGTCGACCCGACCTCTTCCCCATCGACTCCACCTATGCCCTGGTCAGGTCCCTTTCCCCACATGCCCTGATTTCATTTAAACAGGGCGCCAATGGAGAGGAAGATTTCATGGCCCCGGAAAGAGGTGGCGGAGCCCGGGTAGGTCAGCAGTTTGAAGTAGCCCGAAAGGTGTACGAGCTGAACAAAGACAAGCCCAGGGAGATCTGCAATACCCTGCAGCCTCATGCCTGGGGGTATAACAGACAACATGATGGGAACCATAAAACTGCAAATGAGATCCTTGAGATGTTGGAAGATGCAGCTTCAATTGAAGCCAATTTATTGCTGAACGTGGGGCCCAAAGGGGATGGTTCCTTCCCGGAGGAGGACATCAGGGCCCTGGAGGAGGCGGGTCAGATCCTGGAATCAGATCAACCGGAAATGCTATAATCAATGAGGTCCTGCTGCGGGTTCTCAAATTTCATGTCCTGTGCTTCTTTCATGGCAAGCATGATGTCATGGAGTTTCAATAATAGATCGTTTACCTTGAAAGCGCCATTCACTACCTCGTTGATGTGTTCAATCCGGTAATTATTCTGGGCATAGTGCTGATACCAGTCATATAACATGGACTCCATGTATTCTACCACCTTCTCAGAGTCATCCTTGTAAAAGGATTCAAGGGCATCCATAATCTCTTGAACTTGTGTTTCCATCGGTCTATGGGTTTAGTACCTAATGAGAGCAAGATAACTGCCCACCCCACAAAAATCAAGAACTTAATAGAAACATAATCAATTCTTAACACCTTGGTTTTCTTTGACTTATATTAACAATTTTTTGTTGGTAAACCCCGGGGTTATTAACAATTCCTGGCTGATGAATGGCGTGGATCTGCCTCAGCCAATGAACTAATGATAAGTCTTAATTGACAGTTATCTTTTTAGGTACTATATTGCAAATGTCTGAAGAAAATCAACCCTAAACCTACCATAGTTATGAAACTCAGCATCGACAATACCCGCAGAGAATTCCTGAGAAAACTGATTGCCGGCACCTCCGCCATGGGACTGGCCCCACTGATGGGAAGCCTCCAGTCCTGTTCCACTCCGGGCGCAGATACCGGATCCATACTCAAAATCCCCCAGCGAGCTTTCGGCGCCACAGGCGAAAGTGTGGGCATCTACAGCCTGGGGGCCCAGGCCACAGTGGAGCAGGTGGGTATGAAAGAACAGGCCATTGCCATTGTGAACAAGTGTATCGATATGGGAATAAACTACATCGACACTTCTGCTTGGTATGGGCAGGACGGGAACTCCAGTGAGGGAGATCACCTGCGTGGCACCAGCGAGCGGCATGTTGGAGAGGTCATGAAGACCCGACGGAGCGAAGTATTCCTGGCCACCAAGACCCACGACCGCAGTTATGACGGGGCCATGCGGCACCTGGAGAGTTCTCTGAAGAATCTCCAGACCGATGTGATTGATCTCTGGCAGATACATAATGTAGGAGGCAGGGAAGAAGATTTTGATTATGTCTTTTCCGATGAGGGATGCATGAAGGCACTTCTGAAGGCCAAGGATGAAGGAGTGGTCCGCTTTCTCGGATTTTCTGGTCACCAGGATCCCGATCCCATGAAAGAACTGTTTGACAGATATCCCTTCGATGCCATTCTGATGGCCCTGAATGCAGCCGATAAACACTTCAATCCCTTTATTGAAAAGCTATTGCCATCGGCTGTTGAGAAAAATGTGGGGATCATCGGCATGAAGATCCCGGCCCGCGACCGCATCTTCTCCCATGGAGGCATTATCACCATGAAAGAGGCCATGAGCTATACCATGACGCTACCCGTGAGCACCATCATTGTGGGCATTGATAAAATCGCCGAACTGGAAGAAAATGTCCGGATCGCCAGCGAGTTTGAGCCTCTGACTGCCGATGAGATGCTGGCCATCGAAGAGAAGGTCAAGCCCCATCACGAGCACCTGCTGTTCTACAAAGGGCTTTCCGACTGGCCGGAAGAGTGGTCGGGCAACAATGTCTGAGTCCTGAGATAAGTAACTTTTGATTTCATAAATATCTCCATTACTTTTATTTCTCACCGAAGGGATAAGGAAGATGGTAAAAAAGAGCATGCCCAAGTTTTACGGACTGAGGATCTACCTGTCCTCCATCATGCTCTATTTCTTCCTGGTATTTCCTTTTATCGGATTTATCATCTTCCAGAATGTCCCCGAATTTATTGAGAACCGTGGCGGGACAGAACAGGTTGCAGCTACCGTTGATTCTGTGCGAGCATCTTTGGATACCATTGCTGAACTGAGAATGGAAGAGATAGATACCATGATGAACCTCGCCTATCAGGGGGAAATTGACAGCCTGGTAAGCAGAGCCATAGAACTGGAGGAAAGTCGTGAGGATGCACATTCCGATACTGCAGATGACCGAATCCTGATCGGTCCACAAGCAGAGGAGGATGACAGAGTGAATATGTTCGAAGAGAAAGGGCCCTTTGCGCGCTATTTCATGCTCCTTTTTATACTGCTGGGCGTTAGCTTACTGGTAGGCTGGCTGTATAACAGTCCCTTCAAACGATTCTTCCGCATGCTCAGAAGAAAAAAGGAGATCCCTGAGAAACTGCAGGCCAGGTGCAAAAAACGGCTGTTTGGCATGCCCCTGATCAACAGCCTGATTGTCACCATGCCCAACATTGTGGTAATCATCTACTCCTGGATCTTCCTGGTAGCCAAAGTCAATCCAGAAGCAGAAGTGGAACGAAGTATGTTTATCCAGCTGCATTACCTGACCATAGTGGCCACCCTCCTGGAGTTTCTCTTTGTCTATTACTGGCAGAAGCACCGGGTCCATATCAAATATATCGATCATATCTACTCAGAAGTTGAGCTGCGCAAGCAGATATTCAGTAAAAAGGGCGGAAAGATCAGGAACAGGTTTATGATGGCCAGCGGGATGACCACCTTCCTGCCGCTTGTGGTCGTCATGGTTTACCTGGTGCTGAGCATCACTTCCGTCAAGAAACTGGAGGTCGATGAGTACTCTGAAGACCATAAGGAGATCCTGTTCGGCCCCTGGAGCGATATTATTGGAATAGGGAACGATTTAGTATCGGAAGAGGGGCAAGAGGGTAGCCCCAGAGAAAGCGATGATAAGTTTTTCTATGTAAATGCCATCGATTCCATTGTCATGCTTGTGGGGATCGGGAACGGAATACTGGTCTCCTTTATATATCTCTTACTCTTTATCCGGTGGACCAGCAGGGACATTACCTGGCCATTGAAAGAACTTCTTACCAATATCCGGAATACAAGGGGCGGTAAAAAGGAACAATATTCCATTGTGCGCACCAACGATGAACTGGGAGAGCTGGCCGAAGGGTACAATGAAATGACCGAACAGATCCATAATTATGTGGAGAGCATTTCTGCCATGAACAGGGACCTTGAGGAGAAAGTAAAAGAGAGGACCCGTGAGGTGGTGGAACAGAAAGAAGAGATTGAAACCCAGAAGGAGGAAATTGAAGCACAGCTGGATCTGGCCACCCTCCAGAGAGATACCATTGCAAAGCAGAAAGATCTGATCCTGGACAGCATCCATTATGCTGAACGCATACAGTCGGCCATCCTTCCACCTGTCCTCATGTTACAAGAATACCTGTCCGACCATTTCATCCTGTTTAAACCCAGGGATATTGTAAGTGGCGACTACTACTGGGCAAGGGAAAAGGATCAGAAGTTGCTGGTGGCAGTGGCCGATTGCACAGGCCATGGGGTTCCCGGTGGATTTCTGAGTATGCTGGGGATCTCCTCCATGAGCGAAATTGTGAATCGGAGCAGGGAGCTGGATCCCGGAAAGATCCTGGAGCAGTTGAGGGAAGTGGTGATCGCTTCCATGCACCAGACCGGATCCAGGGATGAGGCACAGGATGGCATCGAGATCGCCCTGTGTATCATCGATCTGAAACGTAAA
>JAYEOJ010000143.1:0-4395 GCA_034722835.1 Bacteroidota bacterium
TACCTTTCCGTCGGCCCACAGCTCTTCAAGTCTGAAGAATGATCTGAATTCCTCCTGGAACACATGCACCAGGATATCAAAATAATCCAGAAGCACCCACTGGCTGTTCTGCAAGCCCTCCACATGATGGGCCCTGATAAGAGCCTCTTCCTTCAGCTTCTTTTCAATAGATTCGGTAATGGCTCCCACCTGGGTTACCGATTCTCCGTGGCAGATGATGAAAAAGTCACAAATGGAGTTTTCAACTTCTGAAAGATCGATGGAAACGACTTGATGCCCCTTCTTCTCCCTGATTGCTTCGAGGATTAACTCCCTCTTTTGCTCCACATTAAATGACTCGCTTTCCTCCATCTGGCTTTTTGTTAACAAAGATAATCAATTTAGCCGTTAACATTTATGTGATTGAAATGTTGATTACAGTAGCTACTTTGTCAAAAATTGTACCATGAGAAACAGATGGATCAAACATGACAGCCTTACATCGACCAATAGCTTTCTGTCTGACCTCCTGAGGCAGCAGCCCCTGGAGGAGGGGACTGTAGTTGTTGCTGATTACCAGGAGGCTGGTAGAGGATTGGGCGATCATTCCTGGCATAGTAGAAGAGGAGAGAACCTGTTGATGAGTCTGATTCTTTTTCCTGCATTTTTGTCAGCATCCAGGCAATTTCATCTTTCAAGAGTAGTTTCTCTGGCCCTTTGTGATGCTCTGGATACCCTGGGGACCCATACCCGGATCAAGTGGCCCAATGATATTCTTACAGACAATGGAAAGATAGCCGGAATACTGATTGAGCACAGCATTACAGCCAGTCACATCTCGCATACCGTGATAGGCATGGGCCTGAATCTGAATCAAACAGAATTTCCGGACTTTGCGGTACCGGCCACTTCCCTTAGGCTTGAGACAGGCCGGCCTGTGGATGTTTCAGAATTTGGTGAGCTTGTAGAATCCTGTGTGATGAGCAGATACCAGGCATTAAAGGAAGGGCAGATGAAGCAACTTGAAAAGGATTATCTGGAAAGGCTGTTCAGGCTTGGAGTCCCCTCCCTGTTTAAATCCGGTGAATCACTGTTTGAAGGCATCATCAGAGGGGTAAACGACTTTGGGGAGCTGATGGTGGAGAGCGAAGGAGAGATCCGGACCTACGGACATGGTGCCATCACCGTGGAGCTAAACTTTGGGAAGCTCTAGGTGGTAAAATCGAAGCTTTCTATTTTGTCAATGATCCCATCGGCGAGTTTTTTCAGCGGAATCTTCAGCATGGGCAACATCATTTTATTCACCTGGGGTTCGATGGTGATCTTGATTCTGGTATCATCCGCAGCCACCTTTTTTAATTGTATCCAGATGAGAAACTGGTAACTTGAAAACTCCGGATCAGAGCTCATTTTAACCAGTGAATAAGGATTCTTTTCAACAATCATCAGGCCGGTGCGACCCAGTGGGTCCACCTGGAAACTGCATTTCTCTTCCGAGGATTCCCATCCGCTTACCTTATCGGCCGGGAGCAGGTCTTTGAAATTGTGAAAATTACTGATAAACGCATAGATCTGCTGATCGCTGCTGGTCGATTTTCCAATTCTGCTTTCAATCTTCATTTCATATTTTTTCTTATCCCTTCCAGTTGGCCGGGTCTTTTCTCCATTGCTTCAACATCTCTACCTGGTCCTGTTGAATATATGCTGTACTCAGAGCTGTTTCTATCAGGATATGATAATCGGTAAGGGTGTGCAGCTCCACCCCCGCCTTTTTGAAATTGGCACCTGCCAGGGCAAAACCATAGGAGAAGATGGCCGCCATTCCCAGCACCTTGGCTCCGGCCTGCCTCAGGGCCTCCACCGCCTTTAATGAACTTCCCCCGGTACTGATCAGGTCCTCCACCACAAGCGCCTTTTGTCCGGCTTCCATGCGTCCCTCAATCAGGTTCTGCCTGCCATGTTCCTTGGCGGATGGCCTGACATACACGAAGGGCAGATTCATCAAATCTGCCACCAGTGCCCCCTGGGCAATGGCTCCCGTGGCCACTCCTGCAATCAGATCAGGGGTCTCAAAATGGTCCCTGATACAGGTCCGGAATGCCTCTTTTATATAGTCCCTGATCTCCGGGTAGGAGAGGGTGATGCGGTTATCGCAATAGATGGGCGACTTCCAGCCCGAGGCCCAGGTAAACGGAGAGGCAGGTTCAAGGATGATTGCTTTGCTCTTGAGCAGCAAACCTGCTATGTGTCGATCTGTTTCTGCCATGCAGCAAATGTATAAAGTTTTTTATTTCTTTTCTTCCTGAAGCCTGTTCTGGATATCCTGTGAATAATAAACTAAATAATTCATGGGATATGTTTTGTACTTTTGTCTTTTGAGCTTGATCTGGAATTATGTATAAAGTTTTTTTCAACGATAGAACAGTATATTTTGGAGATGATTTTTCCAGAGCCTTTGTAAAGCATAAGGGTCTGTTTTATAAGTACAACAATATTCATGAATTAAGCGAACTGGTAGGCATGTTTGCTGAACTGACCCAGATTAACAATCTCTATATTTTTCATGAAGATATGGTGACGCTCTTTGAGGAGTTCAAGGCATGTTTTCATGTGATTGAAGCGGGCGGCGGACTTGTTATGAACGAGCGGGACGAGTTCCTGACCATCTTTCGGAACGGGGTCTGGGACCTTCCAAAAGGGAAACTGGAAAAGGGAGAGGATTTTGCAACTGCAGCACTGCGGGAGGTGGAGGAAGAAACCGGACTTCATGGACTTCAAATCACAGATCCGCTCATGTCCACCTACCACACCTATACCCTGAAAGGAAAGTATATTTTGAAAAAGACCAGGTGGTTCGAAATGCTTTATACCAAGGGTGAGGAACCGGTTCTACAGACGAAAGAAGGAATAAGCGATTACAGATGGGTCACTCCGGGCAAGACCGGTTTTATCCGCGAAAACTCTTATGCCAGTATTCTGGATGTTCTCTATATGAGAAATTTACTCTGATCAGATTTCCCCCCTTGAACGCATAATTCGAAACAACTGCTGCTCAAATCCTTCCGAGGGCAAGGTGGCCGGCGAGAGGAGCAGTATGCCATCCCGGTCGATCAGATAGGCTGTTGGATAGGCTCTTATCATGTATTCGTTCAGCACACCGGGTTGCCCTTCAAAGTGCAGGACGGTCCAGCTATATCCATTCCGGTGCATAAAATCATCCAGTTTGTTTCGTTTTTTCGACATCATAACAGTGACCACATTCAGATAGGCAGCGTGTTTTTCAATGTAGGACTGAAGAAAGGGGTACTCCATCATGCAACCATAATGATCGGTGGTGCCAAAAAACAGGTAGGTGTATTTGCCTTCAAAATCGGTGGGTGACCAGGATTTTCCTGCGAGATCTTCCAGGGTGAAATCGGGAGGAACATTCCCGGTTACCAGGCTGGATAGTTTTTGGTTTAATTGGGCCGCATACCTGCCGAAGTCGGGTGTAACGGGATCAGTTGCCATGGAATCGAGCATGATAAGAATTGCCTCTTTATGGTATTCTCCCCTGTAAAACAGCTCAGAAAACTCCTGAAGCAATATCATATCCGCAAGGGTATCGCTCCATACAGCTGGATGATTCATTACCACCTGGCGCGCCTGTTGAAGCTGCTGATTCCGGTTCACAATGTTTCGGAATTTCTGGCCTTCTTCAGAACCTGCGTAATAAAAGATGAAATCTTTGAAAAGGGCCCTGAACAGCTCCACAAATCCAGGATGCCATTCCATCACCGTGGGACCAAGATAATCCCGGCTCAACTGAGCCAGACCGGTTTTGCCTTCGTTCAGCTTCAGGGCTCCGTATCTGAAGCGGCGATAGTCAGAGAAAAACCGGGAACTATCACCCGTGAATGCGACTTCCAGCTGCTGGATAAGGGAGTCGGTATTTACCGGTTTCCCCAGTTTCCGATGTGTGATGATCTCCCTGTTGGCAGTTATAAACAGTGAATCAAAGCTGGCAATGGTATAGTTCACATCCTCCGATCCATCAACTTTCTCGCCACTGGAAAGAGAGGTCCGTGAACTAACAACAAGAGGAAGTGCAATGGGCTGATAGAAGGGTGAGATCTGGTCGTCCCAACTTTTTTCAACGTAATCGGGAAATACCACTTCATAATGGAATCCGGGCTCCATATAGAGGTAGGTCTGGTAGATCCCGGTTTCGAACTGTACCACCCTTGGGGAGTTAAGTGGAATGACTTGTTCAAATTCCCCCTCTTCACTGCATACTACACGGTTCGAATATTCATTGATGGTTGTAAAGGGATTCCAGGCAACACTTGTGTGAATGGTCTGACCCGCGTAATCCTGGCCGATGGCATGCACGGAGGCTGACTGGCCCATAAGGTTTCCACTGCCCCATAGTAAGAG
>JAYEOJ010000144.1:0-16221 GCA_034722835.1 Bacteroidota bacterium
CGGCAGACCTGACTTTGAATGGTGTGGGGAGTTTCCAGCCGGAGGCTTCCAGCCGTGATATATCAGTACGCTCCATCACGGTGATTAATTCACCCTGAATGCTCCTGAGTTCATGGACCGGGGACACATCTGGCTGGGAATAGCTATCGGTGAAATACTGGCCATCGGGGGAGAAGCTAATCCTGTGATTACCCGGTTCAGGTGTTAATAGTTGCAGATTCTCACCGCTGAAATCCACACGATAGAAGTATTGATAATATGGATTTCCTTCCTCTCTACCGCTGGCAATAAAATAAATGATCCTGTTCTCCTGGTCCATCTTCACCACTCGCAGCACCACGAATTCACCCTGGGTAATGGGATGTTTCAGGGTGCCGGTTTCGACATCGTAGAGATAGAGATGTCCCCAGTCGCTTCGTTCCGAATACCAGACAATCTCCTGTGTGGAGGAGAAGTATTTCCAGTTGATACTTCCCTGTCCGGATTCAAATTGTGTTTCAACGATCTCCTGGAAAATATCCCTGACCTCACCGGTTTTACAATCGGCCATCCGCACATGCGCCTCCTTGTGGTCCCGGCTGGTGGACACAAATACCAGATGATTGCTGTCTTCGCTCCAGGATACATCGTCCAGTCCCCCCTCGCAGCTTATGTCGTCACACAGGGTTCCCCTCCGGGCATCGGGTGCCAGCTTCAAGGGGGTAATCCTGGGTTCTTCCCCGCTGATATCTATAATAACCCGGTGGATCCGTATGATATCCTCATCACCGGGCAGGGGATACTTCCATTCCATAAGCTCCGGGGCACCAACCATGGTTTTAACCAGGTACATGGTGCTTACGTGTCGCTGATCCTGCTGGAAAGTAGCTATCTTCCTGGAATCGGGCGACCAGCTGAGGATGGGCCGGTTGCTGTGCTTCCATCCGGCATTATCGGTAGCATAACCAAAATCCCTGATCCCATCGGTGGTCAGCGCTCGTTCCTCACCACTTTCCACATCACGAAGCCAGAGGTTCCAGTCCTTAATAAAGGCTTCATATTTTCCATCGGACGATATTGCTGTTCTGCGCGAAGGTCTCCCGGTTTCCTGTTCCACTTTACCCTTTTCAAACAGTTCCGATCTGGAGCTGGCAGTACGTACTTTTCCTTTCGCAGGATCGACCAGTTTATATACGGTCTGGTCTTCCGTCTCGGATTTGTACCATACCTTGCTATCCTCTGTCCACCGGGGTCGGATGGCATTGTCGATAAGCTTATTCACATTGCTGCCAAGCATGGAAGAAGCCTGCTGGTAATCAGCTTCTGTTAGAGATTTCTGCTCTTGTGCGTAAGATACGCTCCCAATCAGTAAAAACAGGGACAGGAAACAGGAAGTAAGTTTCGGTTTCATCATTGTGGTATGAGGTTTAATAAGTCTTGCTCAAGATAGTTAGATCAGAGCGATTTTCAATAATATTTGTTACTTTGAGACGTCCTAAATCTGCTACTCATGAAACTGAATACCCTGACAACAATTTGCCTGCTTTCCCTGCTCTTTTCATGTGATGTGAGTCGTCAACCGTATCAGAATACCAAACTTGATTTTGAAACCAGGGCCGCTGACCTGGTCTCCAGTATGACCCTGGAGGAGAAAGTCAGTCAGCTCACCCACTATGCCGATGCAGTGGAGCACCTGGGTATCCCGGAATACAACTGGTGGAACGAATGCCTGCACGGGGTGGCCCGATCGGGCAAGGCAACGGTTTTTCCGCAGGCCATCGGGATGGCGGCCACCTTCGATCGGGAGATGATGTTTCGCATGGCCGATATCACCTCCACCGAGGCCAGGGCCAAATACCACGATTATTTCTCCAGGGGGAAATACGGGATGTACCAGGGGCTCACATTCTGGTCGCCCAATATCAATATTTTCAGAGATCCCAGGTGGGGCAGGGGACATGAGACCTACGGAGAAGATCCCTACCTGAGCGGAGAAATGGGGGTGCAGTTTATCAAAGGTTTGCAGGGAGACGATCCCCGCTACCTGAAAACAGTGGCCACCTCCAAACATTACATTGTCCACAGTGGTCCGGAACCCTCGCGTCATGAATTCGATGCTGTGGTAAGTGAGCGGGATTTCAGGGATACCTATCTGCCGGCATTTAAAAAGACGGTGGAGAAGGGGCATGTATATTCGGTGATGTGCGCTTACAACCGTTATATGGGAGAACCCTGCTGTGGAAGTGCTCCCTTGCAAGAGGAGCTTTTGCGGGGGGAACTGGGCTTTCAGGGTTATATTGTCTCCGACTGTGGTGCCATTTATGATTTCCACTGGGGACACAAAGTGGTCAGCAACAGGGAGGAGGCAGCTGCCCTGGGAGTGCTGTCGGGTACCGATCTGAATTGCGGAGATCAGTACGAAGGACTGGTGGAGGCTGTCAGGCAGGGACTGATCTCTGAGGAAGAAATCGATGTGGTGGCAGAACGGCTGATGCTGGCCCGCATGAAGCTGGGGATGTTCGATCCCGATGAGATGGTGCCCTGGTCGGCTTATCCGGTGGATACGCTTGCTGCAAAACCCCATAAGGAGGTGGCCAGGGAGATGGCCCGCAAGTCAATGGTTCTTCTGAAGAACGACAGGAATACGCTGCCTATCAGCAAGGAGTTGAAGCGCGTGGCGGTCATTGGTCCCAATGCACACAATGTGGATGTGCAGAATGGGAATTACAACGGGACACCGCTTGAGCCGGTGAGTGTTCTGGATGGCATCAGGGCAAAACTGGGAGCAGATGCCGAGGTCCGTTATGCCCAGGGTAGTCCCCATCACAGTGGTTTGCCTTACCTGAGCGCCATTCCGTCGGAGGTCCTGTTTACCACTGCTGAGATGGAAGAACAGGGACTGAGGGCCTCATACTATCCGAATCTGAATGGAGAGGGAACACCGGTTCTTCAGCGGACCGATGCAAATATTGATTTCTACTGGTGGGATGGTGAACCACCGGCCGAAGGGCTCACGGATGATAATTATGCAGTGGAGTGGAGCGGCTACCTGGTTCCCCGTAAAAGTGGCACCCATGCCATCGGAGCCAACGGGAAGTACTTCCAGCTCATCTTTGAAGGAGAGCCCCTGATAGAGCATCACAATATACACCATCCCAACAAAGTTTACAGGAATGTGGAGCTGGTGGCCGGAAAAGCCTATGAGATCAAGGTGATCATGCAGGACGAGCACGGCGATTCCAATTGTACACTCCATTGGGAAGAGCCGGGATTGCCTCTTGCCTGGGAAGCCATACAGGCAGCCCGATGGGCCGATCATGTGGTTTTGGTTGTGGGACTTACCGCCCGGCTGGAAGGAGAGGAGATGCGGGGACTGGAGCTGGATGGATTTAATGCAGGGGACCGCACTTCCCTTGACCTTCCGGCAGTTCAACGCAGCCTGATCCGCCAGATCGCTGCGACCGGCAAACCTGTGACCCTGGTCCTGATGACGGGTTCAGCGGTTTCCATTACCCGTGAACAGGCGATGGTTCCGGCCATCTTACAGGCCTGGTATGGAGGGGAGGCAGCGGGCGAAGCAGTGGCTGATGTATTGTTCGGGGACTATAACCCGGCAGGAAGACTGCCTCTGACTTTCTACAACTCCGTGGAGGATCTGCCCCCCTTTGAGAATTACGATATGCAGGGAAGAACCTACCGCTATTTTGAAGGAGAGGTACTATACCCCTTTGGGTACGGACTGAGTTATACTTCATTTACATATGATAACCTGATCCTTGAAATGGATGAGATTGGAAGGAATGAACGGGTTACGGTAAGCGTGGATATAAGCAATACGGGTGACAGGGATGGAGAGGAGGTGGTACAGCTTTATATCCGCGATCTGGAGTCGGAGGAGATTCGTCCCCTGAAAGATCTCAGAGGATTTGAACGGGTAAGGATTAAAGCGGGACAAAGCGTTGTGGCAACCATGACCCTTGGTCCGGAAGAGCTGGCATATTACGACAGGACTGCGGGTGAATACCTGGTAGAACCCGGACTATACGAGATTATGGTGGGACCGTCGTCGGCCTCAGAAGGATTATTGAAAACAGAGTTGATGGTCAGGTAGTCCGGTCAGACAATCTCTTTGGATCCGTCTCCAATCTCGGCCACGTAGAAATCAGCTTTAAGTCCGGTACGTTCGTGATAACCTGATCCAACTTTGCGGATAAAGGATTCAACGTCATCTTCACGAACAATGCTTACGGTACATCCGCCAAAACCTGCACCGGTCATTCTGCTGCCGATGGTACCGGCTATTTTCCGTGCTTCTTCCACCAGGGTATCCAGCTCTGTTCCGGTCACTTCATAGTCATCACGAAGCGAATCATGCGACTGGTTCATCAGGCGGCCAAAGGAGGCAATGTCACCCTTATTTAAGGCCTCAATGGCACCTAGTGTCCGCATATTCTCGGAGATGACATGGCGTGCCCGTCTCCGTTCTGTTTCGTCGGCAATCAGGTGGGAGAGTTCATTGAACTCATCCAGGCTCAAATCGCTCAAATGCTTTATCTTTTTACCGCCGCGAAGAGCCTCTACAGCTGCTTCACATTGCGCCCTTCGCTCATTGTATTTTGAGTCGGCAAGTCCTCTTCTTTTGTTGGTGTTGGCAATGACGATCTTCATTCCCTCCAGCTTCAGTGGGACTCGTTCGTAATCAAGCGTATCGCAATTGAGGAACAGGGCATGATCGGCGGCCCCCATGCCCGATGCAAACTGGTCCATGATGCCACAGTTGACACCCACAAACTGGTTCTCAGCATTTTGCGAGATTTTAACCAGTTCCATGCGATCCTTGCCAAAGCCAAAAATCTCGTTCATGGCGAAGGCAGTAACCATCTCAATGGAAGCCGATGAAGAGAGTCCGGCGCTATTTGGAATGTCGCCCGAGTAAAGCAAATCCACACCCTCAATTTCCCTGGCTTGTTTCCGGAATTCATTCAGTACACCTACCGGGTAATTGAACCACGATTTCCCTTCCTTCTCAAAAGGCTCATCCAGTTTTATTTCTCCCCGGTGATCGAAATTAGTGGTAGCAAAACGGACCAGCCGCTGATTATTTTTCCTCACCACAAGGTAGGTTCCAAATGTAAGAGCACATGGAAAAACATAACCCCCATTGTAGTCCGTATGTTCCCCAATCAGGTTCACCCTTCCAGGTGAGAAATAGAGATGGGTCTCATCACCCGCTCCGTAAAGACTAAGAAAAGTCTCTTTTAACTGCTCAGTATTCATGCCAGCATCCTTTTTGAAATGCTAAAAGTAAAAAAAAAATTGAATCCATAATGGAGCATTTTTACTACTTTAGAGACCTGTGCTAAAAGACACCCCATACCGAAGGATTCTTGTTTATTCAGGGATTGTTGTGGTGGCGGCTATGTTCCTGCTCCCCGTACTGGGATCGGTACACCTCTTCGATTCCGATGAGACAAACTATGCTGAAAGTGCACGGGAGATGATTGTTACGGGCGATTACCTGACTGTCCAGATTGATTTTGAGCCCTTCCCGGAAAAGCCGCCCCTCTTTTTCTGGCTGCAGGTAGTCTCCATGAAAATATTCGGGATCAATGAATTTGCAGCCAGGTTCCCCAATGTACTTTGCGGGATCATCTCCCTGATGCTCCTGTATTTCTTTGGTCGGAAATTATATGGACACCGTTTCGGTCTGCTGTGGATTCTTTCTTACGGGGCTGCCATTCTGCCCTTCTTTTTCTTCCGGTCGGGAATCATTGATCCCTGGTTCAACCTCTTTATTTTTATAGGTTTCGCACTTTTTATTTTCTACCTCGATCCTGAAAAGAAGCGGATCAGGTTACGGAACCTGCTTCTTTCAGCACTTTTCTTTGGTCTTGCGGTGATGACCAAGGGACCAGTGGCCACGCTGATCTTTCTGCTCTGTTTTATATGTTTCCTGACCCTCAGGCGATTCAGAATGTCCACATCAGTAAGCCACGTGCTCCTGTTCATTCTGGTTCTTGCCATTGTCGGTGGTAGCTGGTTCGTGTACCAGGCTGCCAGTGGAAATTCGGGTTTCATCGGGAAATTTATCAATTATCAGATTAAATTGCTTTCATCCGACAGTAGCGTACATGATGGATTTTTCGGCTATCACCTGGTCGTTTTACTGGTGGGAGTGTTCCCCGCGTCCGTGATTGCCATGAAGAGCATCACCAAGAAAGGGGAGGATCGCGAACTGCAAAGATTGTTCCGGCAATGGATGTACATCCTTCTGCTGGTGGTGCTGATCCTGTTCTCCATTGTAAATACCAAATTATTGCATTACAGTTCCCTGGCCTATTTTCCACTGACCTTCCTGGCGGCATGGGTCTGGGATAAATGGCTCGACCGGAAAATTGAGATTGGTGGCTGGCAGGTGGCGCTGATTATTCTGATTGCCCTCTTTCTGTCCGGACTTGCCATTGGATTCCCGCTGCTCACGGACCATTACGACTGGTTGCTGAGTAAAAATTTCAGCTTTATGGATCCCTTTATCAGGGAGGCGATTCAGAGAAATGTACACTGGAGCGGTTTTGAATGGCTTGTGGGATTATTCCTTCTGCTCGGTGTAATTGTGGCATCCATTCAGATTCTTCGAAGGTACTGGAGTGGCATGCTGATTCTCCACCTGGTGGTTCTGCTTTTTGTCTTTTTTTCCATTTCCCTTTTCTCCGGACGGATTGAAGGCTATACCCAGCGGGTGGCTGTCAAGTTTTACAAGAGTCTGCGCGGACAGGATGTCTATGTGAATACACTGGGGTTTAAGAGTTATTCGCACTTATTTTATTTCGATAAACAACCCTCGGATGAGGATGACAGCATCGAGTACCTGATGAACAATCAGCTGGACCGGGATGCTTTTTTTGTCATGCAGCTTAACAAGAAAGAATTATTCCTGGAACGCTATCCTGAACTGGAGGTACTCCGTGAAAAGGATGGGTATGTGTTTGCGGTGAAGCGGGCCGGACCAGATCCCTGATATTAAAGAAGGGTGAAATCCTCACCTTCAGGCACCGTTTTGTGGTGGCAACTGGCAATCTGACTGTCGAGGAGGTAGAAATCATTCTCAGTGATTTCATTAATGAAAAGTAAAGGTCTGCCATACGATTGCTAATTCTCAGTCAGTTTTTATGGATTTGAACCCAACTTCAGAACCAGTTTTTTAACATTCTTTTGTGGCAACGATTTTTTAAAGTCAGGACATTAATGTAAACGTCCTGCCATTCATACTGAAAAACCAATTTATGTTGAAAATTGAGAAAAGCCCAATTCTAAATCAAGAAGCAATAATTGCCACTAAGATCTTTTCGCTTAGAGATGATAAAGTTATCCTGGATGCTCATCTCGCAGAACTATACGATGTTGAAACCAGGGTGTTAAAACAGGCAGTTCGTCGTAACAGAGATCGATTCCCTGAAGATTTTATGTATGAACTTACTGATGAAGAGATAGATACTGTGGTATCACAAAATGTGATACCTTCAAGAAAGCATTTTGGAGGTGCTACACCATATGCTTTTACTGGAAATGGTGTAGCAATGTTATCCAGTGTTCTAAACAGCAAGAGAGCGGTACAAGTTAATATCGCGGTCATGCGTACGTTCACTATGTTGAGAAAAATGCTTCTGGTGAACAAAGACGTTGTGAAGGAAATAGAAAAAATTAAAAGAACTGTGGCAGATCAGAATCAAAAAATCCTGTATATTTTCGATTACCTTAAACAACTGGAACAATCCAAGCAGGAGGAATTGGATCAAAAGAACCACAAACGAGTAGGCTTCAAACGAAAGGGCGAGCAATAGCTCCTTTAAAGCAGTATTCCTGATTCTAGTCGAATCTGACCACTTCACCTGTCCGGCTGCTTTCATAGCCCGCTTCGATGACCCTGATCACATCCCTGGCCTGCCGGGCAGTGACAATCAGCGGTGCCTTGTTCCGGATGGTATCGTATATATTGTCGTAGTACTCCATGTAGTTTCCGGGCAACAGGGGATACTCGCCTTCAATGTGTTCTCCTTCAATATCCGTGTTTATTCTCGCATGGCTGAAACTCGGGTCCAGGCCCCATCCTTCTGAACCCGGGATCAATCCGTCCTTCAGGTCCCGCTCCTGGGGATCCGATCCCCAGGCCAGGAAGCTTCCCTCGGTTCCATGGATCATAAAACTGGGTCCCGGCTCCCTGACCAGGTAGCTGGAGCGAAGCATGCATTTGAAATCGGGATAATGCAGCCACAGATCATAGCTATCGTCCGTAAGGGCTCCGTCCCGCAGCATGCGGGTGTCGCAAAACAGGCGATCGGGCATGCCGAAGAGGTTCAGTGCCTGATCCACCAGGTGTGATCCCAGGTTATACAGGGTACCGGTCCCATTGGCCTGGTCTTTCCACGATTGTTTTATGTAGTTCCGGAAACGGTCAAAATGGACTTCAAAATCCACTACGCGTCCCAGTTTTCCTGAGCTAAGTATCTCCTTGACAGTCAGATAGACACCATCCCAGCGCCGGTTGTGATAGACGCTTAGTATGACATCCTGTTTTTCAGCCAGTTCTATGAGTTGATCGGCATCACTAGCTTTCAGGGTAAAAGGTTTCTCAACCACCACATGCTTGCCGGCCTCCATGGCCCGGGTGGCCATATCCATATGAAGGTGATCGGGGGTGTTTACCACCACCAGCTCGATGGCAGGATCATTGACAATGTCATCATAGTTCCGGACCAGTTCCGATCCCGGATGCAGGCCTTTGGATTCGTGCTTGGTTCTTTCCAGGATTTTTGCGACTTTATATCCAGGGTGTGCTTCGAGGAGCGGACCGTGAAAGACGAGTCCGGACATTCCATAGGAGCAGAGTGCTGTGTTGATTGGATTCATGCCATTGGATTTAATCGACCAAATTAATAAAAAAGCATGATCCTCCATTTGCTGACCCTATTTGTTCATTACCTTTGCAAATTAACAGGCACAGATAACAGATGGAATACGATCCGCAGATATTTGAGGGGGGAAAGAAAATTCCACTGGTAGAGGAATTTTATACCATCCAGGGAGAGGGCTTTCATACAGGGAAAGCGGCCTATTTTATCCGGGTGGGTGGTTGTGATGTGGGTTGCAGCTGGTGCGATACCAAGTTCTCCTGGAACCCGGCGCTTCACCCGGTGGTGCCTGCGGAGCAGATCATCGATCATGTTATGCAATATCCGGCTGCCGCCGTAGTTGTAACAGGGGGGGAGCCTTTAATGGTGAATATGGATTACCTTACCGGGATGTTGAAGAAGGAGGGGATAGAGACCTTCCTGGAGACCAGCGGGGCCTATTCTTTAAGCGGCGACTGGGATTGGATCTGTCTCTCCCCCAAGAAGAATGCGCCTCCTGTGGATAGTATCTTCCCTGAGGCAGATGAACTGAAGGTCATCATTTCCTCGGAGGAAGACCTGGCCTGGGCTGTTGAAAACAGTTCAAAGGTAGGTGATCAGTGCAAGCTCTACCTGCAGCCCGAGTGGAGCAAGAGGGAGCAGATTCTGCCAGTGATCATTGACTTCTCCAAGCAAAATCCACGATGGATGATCTCCATTCAGTCTCATAAATACATGCATATTCCCTAAATGAAAAGAAGCTTCGGCATAGGATTGATCTTTCTGCTGGCTCTTACACCCGGACTCCTGGGACAGTATTACAGCTCGGGTTCCAAAAAAGCTGTGAAGCGATTTGAAGAGGCCCGGACTTGTTATCAAACGGGTGATGCTATATGTGCAGAGGAGGCCCTGTTGAAGACCATTAAAGCGGATGATCAGTTTATTGAGGCTTACCAGATGCTGGCACAACTCTGTTATGACCAGGGACGCTTGGAGGAGGCCATATGCTATTATGCCCAAACCCTGAAAATCGATCCCGAAGGGAATCCGGAGGGCTACCGTATGCTGGCAGGGCTGAAACTGATGACGGGAGACTACCAGGGGGCACTGCAGCTGGCAGAGCGCTATCTTGACTTTCCTCCTGAGAAGATAAAGAATCCGGCCGGCGGTGCATCTATACGGGATAAGTGCCTGTTTGCCATGGAAGCCATCAAAAACCCGGTTCCCTTTGAACCTGAAAACCTGGGCGATGCCGTAAATTCAGAGTACAGCGAATACTGGCCCGCCCTTTCCGTAGATGAACAGATCCTGATGTTTACGGTAATGCTTCCGGGGAAGTTCCAGACCGGGGAAGCCCGGACAGGGAAGGACCCGCTGTACCTGCAGGAAGATTTTTACTATTCCACCTGGCTTGAAGGATCCTGGGAGCCCCGGAAAAATGCAGGTACACCGCTGAATACACCCGATAATGAAGGTGCACAGTCCATGACAGCCGACGGGAGGACGCTCTGGTTCACCGCCTGCAACCGGCGAAGCGGGCAGGGGATGTGCGACCTCTATTATTCCACCTGGGAGGGGGACCGATGGAGCATCCCCAAAAACGCGGGCAGTCCGCTGAACAGCCGCTATAGTGAGAAACATCCGGCCATCTCAGCCGATGGCAGAATCCTGTATTTCACTTCAAACCGGCCAGGCGGATTGGGATCCTACGATATCTGGATGTCAGTAAGGACCGGAGAAAGCTGGAGCGACCCGGTAAACCTGGGTGATTCGGTTAATACAGTTGGTCTGGAACAATCGCCTTTTATTCATCCCGATCAGCAGAGCCTATATTTTTCCTCCACCGGCTGGCC
Organism: Bacteroidota bacterium; assembly: GCA_034722835.1. GTDB lineage: Bacteria > Bacteroidota > Bacteroidia > Bacteroidales. The sequence goes on from JAYEOJ010000144.1 coordinate 10,721, forward strand.
GGGAATGGGACAGGGCGATCTGTTTTTAACAAGGAAAAGGCAGAACTCGGAGTGGACGACCCCTGAAAACCTGGGTTATCCCATCAACACCTATGATGATGATATGGGGCTGACCCTGAATGCCAGGGGGAACCGTGCCTATTTTGCTTCCAATCGGGGAGAGGGGACTGATACAGATATTTATGCCTTCGACATGCCGGAAAAGTTGAGGCCGGTGCCTGTCTCCTATATGAAGGGGAGGGTGTATGACTCACGTAGCATGAGAGGACTGAAGGCCGTGTTGCAGTTGATTGACCTGGATACCGAAGAGGCGGTTATGGAGCTGGAGTCTCATGCAGGAGAAGGAGATTACCTGATTTCTCTCCCAAGTAACCGGGATTATGCCCTGAATGTTTCGGCCGATGGTTACCTCTTTTATTCAGAACATTTTACCTTTACAGGCATGCACAGTCAGGCCGAACCCCTGCGACGGGATGTTCCGCTGGAGCAGGTACGGGTAGGCAGTGCGGTGGTGCTTCAAAATATCTTTTATGCAAGGGATTCTTTCGAACTGGAGGAAGTATCCAGGACCGAACTGAAGCGGGTGTTTGACTTTCTTGTGTTGAATGCTGCCATCGGGGTGGAGATAAGTGGCCATACCGACAATACCGGTAGCCCGGAACATAACCAGTCCTTGTCGGAAAAACGGGCACAAAGTGTAGTGGAGTACCTGATTGACAAAGGGATTGAGAGGAAAAGGCTAAAAGCCGCCGGGTATGGGGAGACCCTGGCGGTGGCAGACAATGAAACGGAAGAGGGCAGAGCCATGAACCGGCGTACAGAATTAAAAATTATAAGCATTGATGAATAGCTTGAAGATCATATTCGATGAGATTCCCGAATATCTGAAGGACAAGTCGACCCTTATTACCCAGGTTATGTTTGTCTCCATCTTTGCCCTTGTATTCATCAATCTCTATGCGCCTTTTGATGCTGCTTCGTGGACCGATATGAGCAGGCTGGAGTTCTTCTTTAATTCCAGTGTCATGATCCTCATTGGGATGCTGGCGATTGTCATAAGCAAGTTGGTCTTTTTTCTGTTTATGAGTAAAATCCGTATCAGCTACCTCATATTCGGGCTCTGGCACCTGGCGGAGATTGTACTGGTGGCCACCATCTACCTGGTGGTGGACCTGGTATTGCTGAAATCGGGCATGGAGCTGGTGGACCGCTATACCAGTTTACTGTTTATCACACTAATGGTTCTGGCCATTCCCTATTCCATCTCCTGGCTTTACCTCTCCATGAAAGACAAGCGCACCAAGCTGGAGGACCTGACTGAAAACACGTCGCAGGAGTTCAAGGAAAAGAAAATGATCACCTTCAGGGATGAAACCGAAAAGCTCCGTTTTTCCATTAAGTCGGCCGATATCCTCTATGTGGAGTCCACCGACAACTATGTGACGGTACATACCCTGGAGAAAGGGAAGGTGAAAAAGATCATGTTGCGGAATACCATGAAGCGCCTTGAAAAGGAGCTGGAGGGAACGCTTATTCAACGTTGTCACCGCTCTTACATGGTCAATTTTGAGAATATCAAACTGGTGAAGCTGATCAGCACCAACCTGTACATATACATGGATTCCCTGGAAGAGATCCGGATCCCCGTCTCCCGCACCTACGCCGAACATGTGCACGAATTCCTGAACAGGGTGTCCCTTTGATTCCTTGGTTTTATTTAATTAATCATTGGTTATTACTCCTTGCAAAGATTCTGATCCTGCTCAAACTAGTCAAAATTAGAACGGGGAGGCATTTAGGGAATTTCTGAGTTGGCAGTTTGAGGTGTCCCATTCTGGTGAAAACAAGTTGTAGCATGATTGTTACATTTTTACATTTATGTTACTTTCCTTATTTCTGAAACTCCTTTGAATCCCTGCTATATACACCTTAATATCAATGTTGTACACAATCATCTCTGAAAGTGATAGGTTTTTAGAAATGCAACAATTATCGAAAATGCAACAGGGTTGCAACATTTAAAAAACCGCCAATAAGGCTATCCCACCCGGAGCGGGGAAGCAGGACAAGAAGATCCCCCGGATTTCCTATTCAATCTGAATCTCAGATGAACAGTCAGCTCTTGTCCAATTATTTCGGGTAACAAGGAAATATTTCTATTTTAAGGGTCTCAAAACCTATTCTCAAAAACATGAAAAATTTGATACGTTACACCTCACTGATATTCATCGGTGTTGTTATTTCTGTATCCGGACTGAACGGACAGAAAAAGAAAAAAGCAGAAGAGAAGCCCAAAGGCTACGAATTTACCATGGTAAGCTCTGTGCCGGCCACTCCGGTGAAGGACCAGCACCGTTCCGGCACCTGCTGGAGTTTTGCAAGTGTTAGCTTTATTGAATCGGAACTCCTTCGCGTCGGGCAGGGGAAGCATGACCTTTCCGAGATGTTTTTTGTCAGGAAAGCCTACGAGATGAAGGCGGAGAAGTATGTGCGCCTGCATGGTCAGGGTAATTTCGGACCCGGGGGACTTGCCCTGGACGTGATGCAGATCTGGAAGGACTATGGAATGGTACCCAATGAGGCATATGACGGAGTGACTACCAGGGATTCTCTGCCGGTTCACGGGGAAATGGACGGAGTATTGAAGGCCTACGTGGATGCAGTGATCAAGAACCGTAACCGGGAATTGTCTACGGCATGGAAGGTGGGATATATGGGGATTCTGGATGCCTATCTTGGAGGTGTACCATCGGAGTTTGATTATCAGGGGAAAACATATAGCCCGGCCTCTTTTGGGAGTAGTACGGAACTGAAACCGGACGACTATGTGTCCGTCGGTTCATTTACACATCATCCCTTTTACGAAAATTTCCTGCTTGAGATCCCCGATAACTGGATTTGGGGAAGCATTGGAAATGTGCCCCTGGATGAAATGATGGGCTTGCTCGACCAGGCACTGGAGAATGGATACAGCGTTTGCTGGGATGCTGATGTGGGAGAACGGAGCTACGACTGGAAAAAGGGCGTGGCCCTGATGCCCTCCACCGAGATAGAGGACCTGGACGGACTGGAACGGGCCCGGTGGGACGAACTGTCGGAAAGCGAGCAACAGGCGCTTTTCTATGACTTTTCCACTCCCAAAAAGGAACGTGTCATTACCCAGGAGGTCCGTCAGAAGATGTTTGATAACTACAGGACCACCGATGACCACCTGATGCACATCACAGGAATTGCAAAGGATCAGGCCGGGAATAAATTTTACCTGGTGAAGAATTCCTGGGGAACCGGAAATCACATCTATAAGGGATATCACTACATATCGGAGTCCTACATGCGGGCCAAGACCATCTTTATCATGGTCCATAAAGATGCTGTACCTGCTGCCATGGCAGATAAACTGGGACTATAGGCAAACTGAAGCCAGCATAACATTAGTTCCAGCTGAAACCCCGCTCCTGGTAAATGCGTATAAAATTCTCGACCGAGCGATCATAGCCTCTTTCCATATCATCGGGGAAATAACAGGCGGGTAGTTCACCGGCCCTTCTGTGTGATGCGATGCAGTCGCAGCAGATTCCCTTTTTGCTGCATGGATAGCTGCAGTTACAATTGCTAAGGTTTCGTTCCTTTTTGCACTCCATTGCTCCTCTTTTTCTGAACTTTGGTAAAAATTTGGAGTGAAAATAGGCTTTTTTTTTTACTTTGATGAGGCGATAATGAAGACCCTGCTACGAACTACGATTCTTACACTTCTGATTCTGGTCTACTCCATTATCAGGCCGGAAGTACAGGGATTGCAGCATGTTCTTAATACTCCCTTACGCTCGGATCCTCCATTTATTGAAGCGGGAGCCGCCTGGGCCGATTCTGTTCTGGCGACACTTGGCCTGGAGGAGCGGATCGCCCAGATGATTATGGTATACGGCTATTCCAATATGGGTCCTGCCCATGAAAAAGCAGTGCTGAAAGAGGTGAAGCGGCAGAAGGTGGGAGGGATCCTCTTTTTTCAGGGAGAACCCATGGAGCAGGCAAGGCTCACCAACCTCTACCAGGAAACAGCCGACATTCCTTTGCTGGTGGCCATCGACGGAGAGAGCGGACTGGGCATGCGCCTGGGGAATACCATTACCTACCCGGCCAATATGATCCTTGGCAGCATTTCAGAGAACCGATTGATTTATGAGCTGGGCCGTGATATGGGCGCGCAGTTCAAACGGCTGGGGATTCATATGAACCTGGCCCCTGTGGCGGATATCAACAACAATCCGGCCAATCCGGTGATTGGCTCCAGGTCCTACGGCGAGGACCGCTATAATGTCACTTCCAAGGTGGTGGCCCTGATGGAGGGCATGCAGGACCAGGGGGTCCTGGTGGCCGCCAAGCATTTTCCGGGCCATGGCGATACCGATACCGATTCACACCGGGCCCTCCCGGTCATTCCCCATGAGCGGGATCGTCTTGATTCACTGGAACTGTTCCCTTTCCGCAAAGCCGTCGAACGGGGACTCACCGGGGTGATGGTGGCCCATTTGAAGGTTCCGGAGCTGGATGGTCGGGAGAACCGGGCCACAACCATATCCCGTCCGGCCATTACGGGTGTGCTGAAAGAGGAGATGGGATTCAGGGGGCTGATCATTACTGATGCCCTTAATATGAAGGGCCTGAGCACCTATTTTGAGCCGGGAATCGTGGAGGTGGAAGCAGTCAGGGCCGGGAACGATATCCTGTTGATGCCGGCTGATGTGGACCTGGCCATTACGGCCATAAGAAGGGCGGTCAGGCAGGGAAGCATCTCTGAAGATGATATCGATGCAAGTTGCAGAAAGATTTTGCAGGCCAAGTACTGGACCGGGGCTCACCGGAGGGAAGCCATTCAGATGCAGTCCCTGCTTGAGGACCTGAACCAGCCCGGCTACCAGGTCCTGTTCAACGAACTGGTGGAACATTCCCTGGTCCTTGCAAAAAACACAGGAAGTGTAGTTCCCATTACACAGCTGGAGCGCACCACCCTGGCATCTGTTACCATCAGCCAGGGGGGCAAAAGGAAAGCCAGCCGCATCACCGATAACTTCCTGGAGGGAGATCATTTCACCCTGGCCTCGGAAGCGGACTTTAGCATACTGGATGAACTGATCCGAAAGCTGGGCAATTACAATACCGTGATTGTAAATATATTGAATACCAGCCGCCGGGCCTCGCGGAAGTACGGGATCAGTGACAAAGCGGTATATTTTCTGAAGCATATCGATCCTTCCATCAAACTGATTGTAAATGTGGCCGGAGTGCCCTATTCGCTGCAGCGTTTGGCATCCATCGAACATTTGGATGCTCTGGTCCTGTCGCATAAGGACGACATCATCTACCAGGAGAGGGCCCTGCAGGCCATTTTTGGAGGAGCTTCCTTTTCGGGACATATGCCCGTTTCCGTGGGAAGTTTTCTTTCAGCAGGGGATGGGGCGGACACAGGACCGGCAAACCGTCTGGGCTATGCATCCCCCATG
>JAYEOJ010000145.1:0-4386 GCA_034722835.1 Bacteroidota bacterium
ATAGAACTATTGCCCGTATGTCCAAATATGTCAATGCTTTTCCATTTCGGAACCAATAAATTCACGGCCTGCCAATATTCAGGTAACTCAGGTTCGTCAGTTTCTTCCATTCCCTGGAAATAAGGAGATCTTCCCAGCCGTCTCCATCATAGTCGCTCCAGATGGCATCGGTGACCATCCCCAGGTTAAAACTCATAAGGTCTTCCTGATGGAAGCTCCCTTTTTCATTGATAAGTATCCAGGAATCTGTAGCCAGTGGAAACATGCCCATTTTTATCCGGGATCCGATAAACAGGTCCATATCTCCATCGTGATCAAAATCGAAGGGCCGTACCACGGAAGCAGGAAAATGGGGCAGAGGGAGTTTTTTTCTGATAAATGTCCCCCCGGAGTTTTCATAGAGGTAATGAATGTAGTCATTGTCAAAATTTTCGTAACCTCCAGCCACAGACACTACATCATTGTCGCCATCCCCGTCTGCATCAAAGATGGCGAAATCCGCTTCTGAGAAATTTTTATGATTGGTCAGTCCTTCCACTTCAGCAGGCAAATAGCGATCCCCTTCCAGCATATAAACCATGGTTGGGAGCTTATTTGTGGCTCCGATGATGATATCAGGCTGTCCGTCTCCATCCAGGTCACCCTGTTGCATACGGGGACCAATCTGGGAGAATTTATGAGGAAGGATGGTTTGATAGAAATAGTAATCCACAAAATCCTCCTGAACATGCTGGTAGTCCAGCACTCCGTTGACCCTGGTAAACAGATAGGAGGGATCCTCTGAGCGGACAGAGCTCGGTTGAATGGGGCCGACATCTTTTTCATCTATTACCAGCATCTGGTTGGTCTGAACATCCTTCAGGATAGTAACCTTCCCGCTGGTGGGCCAGGTGATCTTTATAGAATCAATGAGTTTACTTTCAGAAAGGCCAAAGTGGCTTATGGGATCAACAGAGGAGATATAGCCCCTGGAGAGAAAGTGCTCCTGGAACTGATACTGTTCTCCACACCACAGCTCTATTTTTGCCCCAAAGGCGGAACTGTTCTCTCCTTTTCCCAACAATTGAAAACGAATGTAGTTGCGCTTATCACCTCCCCGATCCACGGTAAGGTTCTTGTAAACAAAGGCTTCATCATTCAGATTGTTTGTGACGTAATCCAGGTCCCCGTCATTATCAAGATCCACAAAAGCTGCCCCGTAGGAGTATGATGGGATTTTGCTGAACCACTCCTTCGATTTGTCCTTAAAACTGTAGGGCCCTTTGTTTTCGAATGCAAAATTATGTGCCTTAACCGAGGGGAGTCTGCTGATTACATGCCGGTCAGAGGCAACAGAGCCATATACCCTGGCTTTGTACCTGGTCCAGTCCTTATCGGTCATGTCCCTGGGGTAGCCGTTGGCAATCACCAGGTCCTTGTCTCCGTCGTTATCAAAATCAGCAAAGAGGGGAGACCAGCTCCATTCCGACTGATATATACCCATGATCTGTCCCACTTCGCTGTAGGGAACCATCTCACCGTCGATAAAACCATTGTGCAGGTGCATCATATTTCTCAGGAACTGGTGCTCATACCCGTATTTGGCATCATTGATGAAATAGATGTAGCCAAATCCATTGATGGTTTGCTTCTTCTTGTGGTAGTACTCGGGGAGCATGTCCATGGTATAGATATCCGGATTTCCGTCGTTGTTGATATCAGCCATATCATTGCCCATGGAAGACTTGGTCTGGTAGCTCAGATAGGTGGCAATCTCATTCTTAAAGGTCCCATCACCCTGGTTGATGTATAAGAGGTCGTTGCTTACATAGTCATTGGATATATACAGATCGGGGTATCCATCCTTGTTAACATCTCCAAGTGCAATTCCCAGCCCGAAACCTTCGTACAGGATTCCTGCTTCAATGGTCACATTGGTGAAGGTACCGTCCCCGTTATTCCTGTACAGGTCATCATTGCTGGCGGCAGTACCGTCAAGGATTTTCTTTCGATAGCTGGCAGACAACCTTTCATTGACAAAATTATTCAATAGATAGAGATCCAAATCCCCGTCCCTGTCGTAGTCGAAAAATGCCGCATGCACCGAATAGCTGTCATCGGCGATTCCGTAAACTTCTGCCATCTCTTCGAACTCCAACTCTCCCTGATCATTCAATCCATGATTGATGAAGAATTTGTTTTTTCTTCTGAGCGAATCATCATAGGCTGTACAGGTAAGATAGATATCTTCCCATCCGTCGTTGTTGATATCCACATGGGTCACGCCACTGTACCACTTCCCATCGTCCAATCCTTCAAAGCTGGAGGAGATATCTCTGAATTTGAATTTGCCTTCATTCAGGTAGATCCTGGGAGCGACCATATTTCCTGTAAAAATGATATCCTGCCAGCCATCGTTATTCAAGTCAACGATGCCTACTCCTGCACCATTGTAGATATATTCAAAATTGATCACATTAAGGCTGTCAGATTCGGTGACAGCATTCATAAAGGTGATCCCTGTCCGGTCAGATTCAAGTAATTCGAACCTGGGCTTATCTGAGCACGAGGTCAGAGCGATTAAGAGAAAAAGGGGCAATAAGTTCTTCATATCAACTTTGTCCAATGGATTTTACCAGAGATCAAAGAAACAAAAAAAAAGAGGCTTCTCAAATGCCAGCCATACTAACGTAAAAGAGGCCGTATCATTTGATACAGCCTCTTTTTTAATTTATGTAAAGTTAGTGTTTACCTGTTCTGCTTCAGGTTGCCGTTACTCAGGTCAATCTGACGCTGGGGAACCGGGAAGTTTACATCTTCGGCTCCAATAGTAGCACCACCATACAGTGCATTACCCCACTCCATGGTCTTCTCATAGGTAATGATGCGGTTCAGATCTGTCTGAACATCGCCCCAGCGCTGCAGGTCATAGTACCTGTGACCTTCCTGGCCAAGCTCGAGTTTTCTTTCAAACTTGATGGCAACCATGGCTTCTGCACCACTACCAAAAGGAGTGGTATACTCTGCAATCACATAGTTGGCAGCAGGTGTGGTTCCGTCAGCTTCGTATACAAAACCTGCAGCATCTGCAGCTCTTGCACGAATCAAGTTGACCTCACCAAATCCAAGGTCACCACCACCTGTCATGGCTTCACACTCAGCTTTCAGAAGAAGAACATCTGCGTAGCGAATCATGCGGTAACCGTTGGCAGTATATCCGGAGGTCCAGTTACCCACCTCTGTGTAGGTACCTTCCTGCTCCTGCTTATATACCTGCTTCTTCGGGCTGTAAGGACCTGAATAGGTCTGATCCCTGATCCAGTCCTGGCCAGTGTGATCTCCCCAATCCAGGTAAGGAATTCCACGGCGTCCTACGGACCAGTCAACACGTGGGTCAAGCTGACCTGCGTATTCAACATAGGTCATATCGAGCGCCCATTGTCCTGGACTGGATAAAGGATCATTACCTTCATTATCATCAACCAAGGATACATAATGCCTTGTTGATTTTAAAGGATCGGCCGGATCAAGTACCGCCACATTATCATCCGTAGCGTATACGGCAGCTATATCCCACATTTTCATGGGAGGAACACCCTGGTCATTGCTGACCTTCTCATCATTATAGCTATTGTCCAGGAAAGGCAGTCCGTTGGCATCTGTACGGAATGAATTCACAAAATCCTGTGTGGGATTGAAGAATCCGCAGCATCCACCAGGTGAAGTACCTGACTTATAGGGGAAGTTCAGAACTTCACCCCAGCCACCGTTACGGCCACCTGATCCATCATTAACAGAATACTGAACGGTATAGATGGATTCTATATCGTTTCTCATCTGAATGTCAAAGATATCTCCATAGTTATCCATCAATCCGGCTGCCTGACCGGCAGGGTTTGAACCGCTTTCTGCTGCAGTCAGCAGGGTCAGTGCTGATCCATAGTCGCCATACATTTGCATGTAAGCCTTGGCAAGGAACACCTGACATACAGTTTGGTTAAAACGACCCACCTGATCCATATCAACCGGAAGAGTAGTTCCCGCAGTCAGGTCATCAATTATATTCTGCCTGATATCCACATCGTTGACCAGGGTGGACTGATCGGTATTCTCATCCACGTAAGGAACATACATATTGGTCGACATGTCGGCCCAAAGTCTCCATGCCTCAAGGTGGTACCATCCGCGAAGCGCTGCAGCCTGAGCATCGAAAGAAGCATGCTCTTCAGCTGAAATGGTTCCGGCATCGGCGGCCATGACAGCGGTTAAGATGGTAGAGTTACACCTTGCAATACCTTCATAAAGTGCTCTCCACTTATTGTTCAGGTATGAATTGGTTGCAGATTCAGAATACGTCTGCAGAGGGTTAATAGCTGGCTGGTCACCAGAGTCGGTTCCTTTATTGGC
>JAYEOJ010000146.1:0-4385 GCA_034722835.1 Bacteroidota bacterium
TGTGGGATTCAGCGTCAGGGAGAATAAATTCTATGTTTTCAAGGCCAAAGCGGTCCTGGATGTGATGGGTGGTGCCGTGCATATATTCAGGCCCCGTTCGGTGGGCGAGGGATTGGGAAGATCCTGGTATCCGCCTTTTAACAGTGGAGCAAGCACCTATTTTACTCTGAAATCCGGTGCCGAGATGACCTGCCAGGAGGTCCGTTTTGTACCCGTTCGTTTTAAAGATTCGTACGGACCTGTAGGGGCATGGTTCCTGCTGTTTCAATCCAAAGCCACCAATTCCAAAGGCGAGGATTACATGGAGACCCGGGCAGCGGAACTTGAGAACTGGGCGCCCTACGGGACTGCCAAGCCGACTCCTGCAAACCTTCGCAATTATTTGATGCTTCAGGAACTTGAAGAGGGGAACGGGCCCATCTACATGCGGACCGATGAGGCCATTAAGAAATTAGTGGCAGAGATACCTGATCCCAAAGAGGCAAAGAGGAAGATGAAGGAGCTGGAGTCGGAAGCCTGGGAAGATTTTCTGGATATGACCGTGAGTCAGGCACTGAACTGGGCATCGCATAATATTATGCCGGAGGATAGCCCTTCGGAGATTTCAGCCTGCGAACCCTACTTTATCAGTTCACACTCGGGGGCCTCTGGGGCCTGGGTAAGCGGTCCTCAGGATCTGGCACCCGGAGATCATTCCTGGGGATATGATAACATGACCACGGTAAAGGGATTATTTGCTGCCGGGGATGCATCTGGTGCGTCTTCCCATAAATTCTCTTCAGGTTCTTTTACGGAAGGAAGAATTGCCGGCAAGGCAGGCATTGCATTCTGTGTGGACCATCCAGACCAGGTTGAAATAAGTGATGAGCAGATAGCTGAATTGAAGGAGAGGGTGTTGAAACCTTTGAAAACCTTTGATGAGCATCATGCCTATACCAACGATGAGGATGTGAATCCCCATTTTGTGAAACCCAAAATGTTTATGTTCCGCCTTCAGAAGATTATGGATGAGTATGCCGGTGGTGCCTCCGTGGGATTTAAAACCTCGGAAGCCTTGCTTGAGAAAGGCCTGGAGTACCTGGAATACATGAAGGAAGATTCAGAAAAACTGGCTGCATCTGATCTGAATGAGTTGATGAGGTGCTGGGAGAATGTACACCGGATGTGGCAGGCCGAATCCCATATCCGGACCGTCCTTTTCAGAGAGGAGACCCGGTGGCCCGGATATTATTTCCGTACCGACCACCCTGCCATGAAAGCGGATTGGGAAGCATTTGCCAACTGCCGCTGGGATCCTGAAACAGGTGAATGGGAGATGATCAAGCGAGAGATACTTTAATAAATCAGAGACATTGAATTTTCCGACTTTAGTCATAGGAGGAGGAATCAGCGGAATCACCGCTGCCGTGGAACTGGCCGAGGCCGGGAAAGAGGTGGTTCTCATCGAGAAGGAGAATTACCTGGGCGGAAATGTGGCCCGTTTTAATAACTATTTTCCAAAACTGTGCCCACCCTCATGTGGATTGGAGATCAACTACCGGCGCATCCGTTCCAATCCCCGGATCTCTTACTATACGGGTGCCACGCTGAAAAGTATCTGCGGAACAGAAGGAGATTACAGGGTGAAGATTGATCTCAGGCCCAGGCTGATCAACAACAAGTGTACGTCATGTGGTAAATGTGCAGAGGTGTGTCCGGAAGAACGTCCGGCAAAGCCTGGAAGAACAGAAGGGGAGAAGGCAGCCTATATTAATAGCGGACTGGCCTTCCCTATGAAATACTGTATCGATCCGGAGGTATGCAAACGGGACGCATGTGCCAGGTGCCTGGAGGTTTGTGACTATGATGCCATCCAGCTGAATGCTTCTGCAGCAGAGATGGAGATTCAGGCCGGGAAAGTGATTGTAGCTACCGGATGGATCCTGTATGACGCTGCACGTATCGAGAACTACCGGTACAGCGAGGAGGCGGATGTGGTGAGCAACCAGGATTTTGAACGGTTGCTGGCGGCCTGTACCCGGGAACATAAAAAGCTGACCAGGCCTTCGGACGGGAAGACACCCGGTCGCATTGCCTTTGTTCAGTGTGCGGGATCCAGAGATATAAACCACCTTCCTTACTGTTCTGCAGTCTGCTGTTCCGCTTCACTGAAACATGCCATAAGCCTGGAACAGGCCTATCCGGATATGGAGGTCGAGATCTTCTATATCGATATGAGGGTTTCAGGAAGAAATGAAAAACTGTTGAAGCAGGCCGAAGGAAAAGAGCGGATTATCCTCACCAAGGGAAAGGTAGGACGGATTTTAGGCCCGGATGGGGAGCGCGGACCAGTGCTGGAGGTTGAGGATATTGTAAAAGGAACAAAACGGAAGGATGCTTTTGATATGGTGGTGCTGGCCCTGGGACTGACCCCTGCACCTGTAGCCACTGATATGGAGATGAATGAATATGGATTTTACCTGGGCGATCAGCTTACGGGACTGATTCCCACAGCCACTTGCAAACGGCCCATGGATGTGTCATCTTCGGTAAAGGATGCCACAGCTGCGGCACTTAAAGCGATACAGAGATAATGGAAAAGGGAAGTTTGCATATGGCCCTGGCAATATGTACCGGTTGTGAGATCGGCTCCTGTATCGATGTGGATAAACTGCAGGCTGAAACCATTGAAATGGTCCCGGAAATGACCTGCCTGAAGCATGCATCACTTTGCTCAGAAGCCGGATTGGCAGAGCTAAACAAGATGGTGTCGGAAAAGGGAGTGGATCGCCTGGCCATTGCAGCATGCTCACCCCGGGTGAAATCTGCAGAATTTGAAATGGATGGGGTCCTCGTGGAGCGGATCAACCTGCGGGAACAGGTGGCCTGGGTAATGGAGCCGGGTGCAGAGGACACGCAGATGTGTGCTGAGGATCAGACTCGCATGGTGCTGGCCAAACTGGGTGCTATTCAAGAAAATACGCCTTATATCCCTGAACAACTGTCTTCAGACATTCTTGTGGTTGGAGGGGGCATTGCCGGACTCACTTCGGCGCTTGAGGGAGCCCGGGCAGGTTACCGGATTCACCTGGTGGAACGGTCGGAGCGTCTGGGTGGATATGCCGGAAGAATCTTCAAGATGCTGCCGGGAGGTGCGGATACTTCCACATTAAAAGAACCAGATCTGCCGGCATTGGTGAGTGAGCTTATGGAGCATCCTCGAATATCCGTGTATCTGAATACCAGCATTCAATCCATTTCAGGTGAACCGGGTAATTTCACCGTTGCCCTGGATGGCAACAAACGCTCAGAACTGAAGGTGGGTTCAGTGGTAACTGCCACCGGGTGGAAACCTTACAATAAGGAAAAACTAAACGGACTGGGATATGGTTCTAAACGGGTGAAGACCCTGGAGGAGTTTGAACAGTACGTACAGGAAGAGAAGCTGCCCGACCGTATTCTTTTTATTCTATGTGCCGGATCCAGGGATGAGAACCATCTGGCCTACTGCTCATCCTACTGTTGCGGCGCAGCCCTGAAACAGGCCCTGTATGTCAGGGAGCTAAATCCCAATGCAGAGGTCTACATCATCTACAGGGATATTCGTACATCCGGATTTCAGGAAGAGTTTTACAAGATGGTGCAGGCCGACGATGCCATATTTATGACCAAAGGTGTCATTGACACCGTTTCCGACAGGGGCGATGCTGTGGAGGTTGCAGTAAGCAATTCCCTGCTGGGTGAGCATATCAGCATTACTTCCGATATGGTGGTGCTGGCCTCCGGAATGGTTCCCAATACCACTGCTGACCTGAAACTGCAATACCGTCTTGGGATGGGCCTGCCCGAGATAGAATATGATTTTTCCGATTCTCATTTTATTTGCTTTCCCTATGAAACAAGGCGGACCGGGATTTTCGCTGCTGGTACGGTCAGGGCGCCGATGGATATGGAGATGAGCGCAGAGGATGGTGCCGGGGCCATGATGAAGGCAATTCAGGCCCTTGAATGCGTGAAGCGGGGAGAGGCAGTTCACCCCCGGGCCGGGGATATGAGCTGGCCGGAGCTTTATATGGAGCGCTGTACAGATTGCAAGCGATGCACGGAGGAATGTCCCTTTGGCAGCTACGATGAGACCGAAAAGGGAACCCCGTTACCCAATCCGGCGCGCTGCCGTAGGTGCGGTATCTGTATGGGCTCCTGTCCGGAACGGGTAATCGGTTTTTCTGATTTTAATATCAATAGCGTATCGGCCATGATCAAGGCGGTGCAGGTGCCGGACGAGTTTGAGGAGAAACCAAGAATCCTGGTTTTTGTCTGTGAAAATGATGCCTACCCGGCACTGGATGCTGCAGGAATTCACAGATTGCAGTACAGTCCCTTTGTCAGGATCATCCCGGTGCGTT
>JAYEOJ010000147.1:0-4362 GCA_034722835.1 Bacteroidota bacterium
CTTCTGATGATCGATGGTGTGGCTATATTTGATGTGGATGCCGTACTGGCGGTCTCCCCGAGATTAATTGAGCGTGTTGAGATCGTAAATGCCCCGTATATCAGGGGAAATGTAACCTTTGGCGGTATCATCAGCCTTATTTCCAAGAACAATGATCTGGGTTATATTGACCTTCCGTCATCGGGATTGCTGGTGAATTACCAGATGCTGGACCTGCCGGGATCCGACATGGTGAAGAATGCGGTCCTGGATCCCAGGATGCCCGATGTGCGGAATACCCTCTACTGGAATCCGGGACTGGAATTACAAACGGAGATGGATCAAGAGATATCCTTTCGTACGTCCGATTTGAAAGGAGACTATGAGGTTCTGATCCGGGGATTCGATTCCACAGGTAAATACCTGGAAAAGCGCATACCTTTCACTGTTGAATAAATTGCTTAAATCAAAAAGGGGATTTCTCTATCTTGTGCGCAGATGACCATCAAGAGACTGGATACAGGTGGCCGGATGGGCAATGATGCTTTTGAAGAACTCTTCAAAACGTATTTTGCACCTTTGATGGCCTTTTCCAGGAAAATCCTGAGGGATGAGGATGATGCCAGGGAAGTGGTCCACCAGGTGTTTATCAATCTTTGGGAAAAACGTGATGAAATAGATCTATCCACCTCTCTGAAATCCTATCTCTTTACGTCGGTTAACAACAGGAGCCTGAATGTAATCAGGGACCGGAAGAAGTTTTCTTCGGAGGAGGTACCGGAACTTGCAGGGGAGTGGGATGTAAGTGCACAGATGGAGTCCATGGAACTGGAAGAGAAGATAAAGGAGGCCATTGCTTCACTGCCGGGAAGATGCAGAGAGATTTTTGAGCTTAACCGCTTTGACGGAATGAAATATGGTGAGATTGCCAGGCATCTTGATATTTCAGTGAAAACAGTTGAAAATCAGATGACAAAGGCCCTGAAGATACTAAGAGAGCAAGTGGCAAAATACCTGACAATCATTCTGTGGCTGCTATTGTTTGCATTGAATTAAAGAAAGTGATATGTTACCATAGGGGTTATACCGGTCTGGTGTGTGTTATAAGTGAATATGTCGGAAGAAAAATTACATAGAGACTTTGATCAGCTGCTAAGCGGCTTTCTTTCGGGCGAATTGAGTCCGGATGAACTTAGCTGGTTCCAGGAGGAGCTCAGGAAAGATTCCGCGAAGAAGAAGTTGCTGGATGAATACCGGCTTATCTGGGATGCTGCAACTCCTGATCATAGTTATGACCTGGATGCCGAATGGTCCCTGTTGAAGAAGAAACTTCCGGGATTTGAAACCGGGTCCCGGCCCTCACTTCTCTTTTATACCTATCGAATCGCTGCCGTACTGGTGGTGGGTCTGATCTTAGCGTTCTCCTGGATCTATGTTAGTCGATATATGGGTATGGAGCGGGTCCTTGCTGAAGACGCCCCTGTGGAGATGATGCTTGAAGACGGGACCAGAGTGATTGTTAACAGACATTCCAGATTGAGTTATACAAAATCATTCAATAGTGAGGAGCGAAAAGTAAGCCTCTCCGGGGAGGCGTGGTTCGAAGTGGCCAGGGATACCACCATGCCCTTTGTCATCGATGCCGGAGCTGCCCTGGTGCAGGTGCTGGGAACAAGTTTTAACGTGAATGCCTATAAGGAGAATCCAACCGTGGATATCACCGTGGAGAGCGGACTGGTGGCCATGAGTGCCAAAGAGGACGACAAGGATCTGATTGTGATGATGGCAGGTTCAGGGGGTAGCTATAATAAATCGCAAAAGGAGTTAAAACTGATCCCTGCCGCCGATCCAAACAGCATTTCCTGGAAGACCAGGGAACTGTATTTTGAGGAATCCACCCTTCAGGAGGTTTCAGAGCTTGTGAACAAGGTTTATGATGTAAATATCATCATCATGAATCAGGAACTGGCAAGCTGCCCGATTACGGTGACCTTTAACGATCAGACTTTAGAAGCCATATTGAATGTTCTTGAGCTTACCCTTGACCTGAAGGTCACACAGACCGGGGACGAGATCAGGCTGGATGGGGACGGATGTGTTGAATAGCCTTTACAGAATGTCAGGAACCGGATTAAAAATACCCCTGCTTATATACTTGCTGGCAGCAGGTCTGCTTTTGTCCGGACAGGAGGTTCAGAAGCCTGTCACACTTCATTTCGATGAGCAGCCCATGGGAGAAGTACTGGACCGGATCGAGGAGCAGTCGGGCCTGAGTTTTTCTTATAATTCCAGGCTGGTCGACGAAGATGAGAAGGTAAGCATTCACCTGGATGATGTGACTCTGGAAGAGGCTCTGACAGTACTTTTTAGGGGAAAAAAGCTATCCTTTGAAGTGGTGGAGCAGCAGGTGGTTTTGAAGCGCTCCAGGCGGAGTAAAGTGAAGGAGGAAGAGATGCCGTCAGCGGACAGCACTGCGATGGCACCGGTCGTATTCACCCTGAATGGCTTTGTGAAGGATTCCCGGACCGGCGAGGTGCTCATTGGGGCGACTATTACCATTGCGGGGGGAGCAGTGGGAACCATCACCAATAGTTATGGGTTTTACTCCCTGACCCTCCGGGAAAGCGTGGAGGAGCTGCTCTGTACCTATGTGGGATACGGGAAAGGAAACATTCCCATCCATAAACATGTGGATCAGGTACTTGATTTCAGTATGGAGAAGGAGCTTGCGCAAATTCAGGAAGTTAGTGTTTATTCCGATGAGCTTGAAAATATCATACGAACCACCAGAAGCTCTGAAGAACGAATCAACGTGGAATCGGTGAGAAAGATGCCTGCCCTTTTCGGGGAAAAGGATGTGATCAAATCCCTGGCGGCCATCCCGGGGATCAAGTTCTTCGGGGATGGATCCACTATTTTTTTTGTGAGAGGAGGGGGGCGCGATCAAAACATGATCACCATTGATGAGGCACCGATTTACAATCCAACCCACCTGCTGGGTTATTTCAGTACGGTAATTCCTGATGCCATTAAGGATGTGAAGATCTACAAGGGTGATTTTCCGGCAAATTACGGGGGGAGGCTCTCCTCCCTGATTGATATCCGCACCAAGGACGGCAACATGCATCAGCTTGGGATGGATGGCAGTGTAGGGCTCCTTTCGTCGAGACTGTCGCTGGAGGGCCCCATATGGAAGGAGCATATCTCTTTCATTGTGTCGGGAAGACATTCCTATATCACCAGGCCGATTCAGAACTGGAATCCCAATATAAGCGATCTCCATTTTTCGGACTTTCACCTGAAGCTGAACTATAACATCAACTCCAGGAATCGCTTGTTTTTCTCCATCTATCGCGGCGAAGATAATTTTGAACAGGAAAACCGTGCAGGCCTGTCTTCAGGAATCAACTGGAAAAACAACACTTCTACCCTCCGCTGGAACCACATTTATTCGGATAAACTCTTTTCAAATCTTACCCTGCTGGCTTCCGGCTATGATTACCGCCTGTTTATGGATATCGATAAGAATAACTACTGGAAATCCAGCATCGATAACCTGACCCTGAAGTATGATTTTACCCACTACCTGAATCCGGGTAATACCCTTCGCTATGGATTTTTGATGGCAGGACATTTTCATGATCCGGGAAATGTATACCGGGGCGGAGTGGAGTGGGATCCGGGCTATGATCTTTCGGTCCGCTATACCCGGGAGTTAGCCATGTATGTTTCCAACCAGTTTATTATTAACAACAATGTTTCCATCCGCACCGGATTAAGATTTACTGCCTGGCAAAACAAGGGGCCTTCCACCGAGTACCAGATCGTCAAGACCACCGATGGAGGGATAGAGCGGGACAGTATCGTGGTAAAAACCTATCCCGACGGGGAAGTATATAACCAGTATTTTGCCGTGGATCCCAGGATCAGCATGGTCTGGCAGCCGGGTGTACAAAACATATTTAAGCTGAGTTTTAGCCGCACCAGCCAGTTCCAGTACCTGATTACCAACTCCATCAGTCCATTCACCTCTCTGGAAGTCTGGCTCCCGGCCGGACCCAATGTTCCTCCGCAATCCGCAAACCAGTATACCCTGGGTTATACCCGTCGCTTTGCAATCCCCGGGCTCAGTCTGAACCTGGAGGCTTATTTTAAGCGAATGAATAAGCTGATCGATTACCGGGACCATGCCCATATGCTGATGAATCCACTGGTGGAAGAAGAACTTGTTATCGGGGAAGGGAAGGCCTATGGTCTTGAGACTATTTTAAACAAGGAACGTGGGAGCCTAACCGGGTGGATCTCTTATACGCTTTCCCGGGCCCTCTACCAGATGGATGAAATCAATGGGGGAGCTCCCTATCCGGCCTATTCCGACCGGCC
>JAYEOJ010000148.1:0-4359 GCA_034722835.1 Bacteroidota bacterium
GTTTGGTCGCGGCATGGTTTGGGGGTACCAGTGAAAAGGATCCTGATGTGGGTATCTGGGTAAGCCGTAAGGTGAATGGAAAATGGAGCAGTCCTGTGGAGGTGGTGAATGGCGTTCAAAATGAAAACCTGCGCTACCCCACCTGGAACCCGGTACTTTTCCAACCCGAGGCCGGACCCTTAATGCTTTTTTACAAGGTGGGACCCGATCCGCGGACCTGGTGGGGTATGATCACCACCTCGGACGATGAGGGTCTTACCTGGTCCGAACCTGCTAAACTTGGAATGGGACCAAGGGATCATTTGCTGGGGCCCATAAAGAATAAACCGGTACAACTGGAAGATGGAAGCATCTTATGCCCGTCAAGCGGTGAGTCCGGAAATAAATGGACGGTTCACTTCGAATTGTCCTCAGATATGGGGCAAACATGGGAGTTTATTGGCCCCATCAACGATGGAATTGAGTTTGATGCCATTCAGCCAAGTGTTCTGTTTCATTCCGATGGAAGACTGCAGGTATTATGCAGAACAAAACAGGGGGTAATTTCTCAAAGCTGGTCAGAGGACCAGGGAAGGACCTGGGGTCCTATGGAAGCCACCATGCTGCCAAATCCAAACTCGGGCACCGATGCTGTTACCCTGGAAGATGGCAGGCAGATTCTGGTATATAATCATATTATCCCTTCTCAAACATGGGGTTCAAGAAGTAAACTAAATATGGCCGTTTCGGAGGACGGGATCAACTGGAGTGCAGCAGCACTCCTTGAGGATGATCCGGATCCGGACTCTGAATACTCCTATCCTGCAGTAATTCAGACCAACGATGGTATGATCCATGTCACATATACCTGGAACAGAAAGGTAATCAAGCATGTGGTGGTCGATCCATCAAAGATTGATGCCAGAGCCTTTGTGGAGGGTGCCTGGCCTGAAAATTAAATCCTTTACTAATGAAAAAAAATACCTCTTTCCTTTTCGTAGCGATAGTATTGGGTCTGGGCTGGGCTATGCGCGGCCATTTCGGACATGAATGGGGTGCATCCTGGGCTGGTGCCATGGGTGCATTAGCAGTATTGATGGTATCCAAAAGAAAAGACTGGGCACTCAGAGCACCCTCACTGGCAGCACTGGGGGCCATCGGCTGGGGTGCCGGAGGCATGATGAGTTATGGGATTGTGATCGGATATTGCCGCTCTATTTCCTTTGTGAATTCGCTTTACGGTTATGTGATGCTTGCAGTCATCGGTGCCCTTTATGGATTTATCGGTGGCGGCCTCTTTGGCCTGGGTCTTGAATCAAGCGATGAGAACAAGGCAAAATGGCCGAAGCTCATCGTAGAGATGTTTGTTGGAGGTTTCCTGGTATGGGGACTTCTTATCTTCCAGATGGAGTGGTTTATGACCCCCCCACGTTCCGAGCTTTGGGCAGGCTGTCTGGGTGCAGCCCTGGCACTTGCCTGGTATTTAAACCGAAACAATTTCAAGAGAGCCCTTCGGGTTGCTGCCTATTCTGCATTGGGAGCAGGCTTTGGTTTTACCTTCGGGAATTTTATTCAGACCATTGGACATTCAGTTGAAATCTCATACAACTGGTGGAATGTCATGGAATTTACCCTGGGATTTTTCGGAGGCCTGGGAATGGTATACGCAGTGCTTACCCGCCAGTGGCCACAGTCCGTGAAGCCATCCAAAACCGGAAACTGGATTGGGCTTTTATTTCTGTTTGCCTTTATCCCGGCCACCAACTACTTCAATGGCTTCTCCACAGAGAGGTTTGTTGATTTAGCAGAGAGACTGAATATCACCAATGCAACACAATATGCTTCGAATCAACTCCTGATTACCGGACTATCTACCCTTCTCTTTGCATTCCTGGCTATAATGATCTGGAAACACTACGCTGAAAAAGATGAAAAACTAGTGAAGTTTGGTCTTCCGGCCTTACTCTTAATTGCGACCACTCATTATTTACTGTTTTCTTACATCAGGCTGGGTGTTTTTCACAAACCATTCAGTTTCGGGAACTCTGAAACACTATACATTTTCATCGTGGCACTCATGTATGCAATCTGGCATTTTAGTCTGCGAAAGACAACAGATTTTCCAGGAAGGAACAGTGGTGATGAAACATGGAAACGTTGGGGTATTTTTCTACTCGCTCTGCTGATCATTTTTGTTCTTATCACGGTCATCTCCATTAATATTCATCCTGAAATACCTGGATCTCATGACAGGTTTTAAAAGATTTTTCTGTTCTGTTTCGATCCTGGTAGCCGGCTGTTTTGCCAGTAGCACGGCTGAAGCTCAAACAGCTTATGTATCTGAATATATATTTCCATTCCAGGACCTGCATGTACATAGCAGCTCCATTGTTGAATTACCCAATGGAGATCTTCTTGCCTGCTGGTTCGAAGGTTCCGGTGAACGTACAGCAAACGATGTGGCGGTGAAGGGGGCCAGGTTAAAAAAAGGAGCCTCCCAATGGAGCACCACATTTATTCTGGCAGATACACCGGGGCATCCCGACTGCAATCCAACATTGTTTATGGATAATCAGGACAGACTGCATCTGTTCTGGGTTGTTGTACAGGCCAATCGATGGGAAACATCCATCCTGAAAACGAGGGTTTCGACCAACTATCAAAAAGACGGAGCCCCGCAGTGGGAATGGCAGGATATAATACTATTGAAACCGGGAGAGGAATTTTCAGAGACTATCGAAAATGGCTTCCGCGAATCCGATACCCGGGGACTTGCCTGGGCTGAATACGCTCCACTATATGAAAGAATGATTGTGGAGGCTGCCCGGGATCCAAAAAAGAGAGAAACAGGATGGATGACCAGAACCCACCCGGTCCAGCTCCCTGACGGAAGAATCCTCCTCCCCCTCTATTCCGATGGATACAACCTTTCACTGATGGCCATATCGGACGATAAGGGTCAATCCTGGCAGCCGGGATTACCAATTGTTGGACGTGGCAATATTCAACCCAGTGTGGTTCAAAAAAAGAATGGAGATCTGCTCGCCTTTATGCGGGATAATGGTGATGAGCCAGGCAGGGTGATGAAGAGCATCTCAAAAGACAGGGGATATACATGGAGCATTGCCCGACCTAGCTCTGTTCCCAATCCGGGTACCAGCGTTGATGCAATTTCACTTGATAACGGAGATTGGATTCTGGTCTACAATGACCTTGAAGATGGACGGCACAGCCTGGCTGTGAGCCTTTCGGAGGATGAAGGAGAAACATGGCTCTGGACCCGTCATCTGGAAAGAAAGGAGCCTGGAAAAGGCTCATTCTCCTACCCTTCTGTGATTCAGTCCAAAGACTGCTTAATCCACCTTACCTACTCCTTCCATTTACCTGATAAAAAAACAATCAAGCACCTTGCCTTTTCGGCAGAATGGATAAAAGAAGATGAAGCTGGGGACTAATTGTGCCGGGATGGTTTTCCTTATCCTGATGATATTTACTTTCAAAGGATGTGGGGAGAACAGAGAGGACTATTCAAAATATGTAAATGTTTTCATTGGCACCGCCGGAGAAGGGCACACCTACCCGGGTGCAACTCTTCCTTTTGGGATGGTCCAGTTAAGTCCGGATACCCGTCTTTCAGGTCAGGCTTCCTGTGGAGGCTATTACTATCCCGATAGTTCAATTATTGGTTTTTCACACACCCACCTCTCCGGAGTGGGTGAACCGGAATTTCGGGATATCCTTTTCATGCCTACCGTCGGTAAAGCAATGGTCGATCCGGGTCGTGCCGATGCACCTTCGAGCGGCTATCGTTCATCTTTCAGTCATACCAGTGAGTCGGCAGAACCCGGCTACTATTCTGTATTGCTTGATGATTACAAGGTAAGAGTCGAGCTGACTGCCACTGCGCGATGCGGATTTCATAAATATACATTTCCTGAAACGGAAAGTGCTAATATCATTATTGATCTCATGCATCCGGATGGGGCTGATGATACCTACCTGAAGAGAATAAATGACTATGAGATTGAAGGTTTGCGAAGGTCGCATGGCTGGGCCTGGGACCAGCATGTCTATTTTGTTGCCAGATTTTCCAAACCATTCTCTGCATCGGGTTGGTCAGCTGCCGATAGCCTGAAATCAGGAGTTGCAGCCTTACACTTTAAAACGAAAGCCAATGAAGAGGTATTGGTCAAGGTTGGGATCTCTGCGGTAAGCGTGGAAGGAGCAAGAAAAAATCTGGATGCAGAAATTCCGGACTGGAATTTTGCTCAGATCAAAAAGCGTGCGAAAGAAAGCTGGAACAGAGAATTAAAAAAAATTGAGATTGAAGGCGGAAGCGATCAGCAACAAAGCGTTTTTTACACTTCCCTGTACCATGCT
>JAYEOJ010000149.1:0-4356 GCA_034722835.1 Bacteroidota bacterium
GCCCTTTACAAGATGAAGTTTTTTCCTACGGCGTATGGTTATGGCACGCACCGTATTCGCCTCAGTGCCATGAATAACCATATTTAGGATGCTGCCCGAGCGGTTAGAAATATACAGGGTGCACTTTCCTCTCTTTCTTGGATCAATCTCCTGCGTTCCTATGCCACTGTTCTTAGCTATCATTTGGAGGGCAAAAGGTACATAATTTCATTCAATCAATGAAATCTGTTCTGCCACCACCAGCTCTTTATAATCTTTCCACTCGTTCTCTAAAATATGTTCAATCATAGCAATGGCTTCACCTGACCGATAAGGAGCATATTTGTCATATCAAGTATTCGGCAGGAAAGACTATTTTTAAGAGGTAAAACCAGAGCTATGGAACAGAGCAGATATAAGCAGGATTTTATTCACCATGTAAAATCGCACGAGATTAAAGGAATTCAGTACCTGGATCCCATTGTTAATGCCATAGAGAACAGAAATGTGCTCCGCCTCTACTACCTGCCCTTTTATGAGGACAAACCCTATTTCAACGAGGTGCATCCCTACCTGCTGAAAGAGCATGAATCCAGATGGTACCTGGTGGGGCTCAATGCCTTCAAGGGAAAGGTGCGAACCTATGCGCTGGATCGTATCCGCGACCTTCAGATAGTTGGAGGAGCCCAGTATTCTCCACCGGAATTCAATACCAGTGATTATTTCAAATATGCCATTGGAATTATTGCCCCGGAAGGAACACCTCCACTGATTAAACTATCGGTCCAGCTCACCCAGGCACAGTACCTGATTACGAGGCCGTGGCACGAATCTCAAAATATTATTGAAGAAAATGAGCAGGAGGTGGTATTCAGTTTTCGGGTGCACCCCACCTATGAATTCCGCTCCCTGGTCCTCAGCCTGGGAAAGGACGGCACCATTCTGGAGCCGCTCTCCCTTAGAGAAGCATTAAAACAGGAGCTGGAAACGATGTTAAAACATTATTAGAGGTTCTGGATCACCGATTTTTCCTGCCCGCCATATGCAGACGAAAACTCGTCAAAAGTCTGGCTCTTGTGGGCGCCTTCCAAATAGTAGGCCAGGTACACCCTAAATTGATCCGCGGTCTTATATCCGGGAGCTGCCTCCAGCACTTTTCCCTGTGAATCCACATAGGAGATGGTGGGATAGGAGAGCCTCCCCCTGGTAACAATTGCCGCTATCTCATGATAACCCCGTCGCCCGTTGTCCACAAACTTAAAGGTACGTTCGCCTATGACGATATCTTCCTTTCCTTCGGCATCTAATTTCACAGGGTAGAAATGCTCGTTCATAATTTCAACCACCCCGGGATCAGAAAAGGTAGTTGCATCCATTCGCTTGCACCAGCCACACCAGTCGGTATATACATCAATCACAAGAACCCGGGGCTCCTGACTGGCCAGTTGAATGGCCTCTTCGATGGAATGCCACTTAATCTTATCCTGGGCCATTGTATTAAGCCCCAGCAGTGCCACTCCCAAAAGTAATATAAGCTTCTTCATATCTGTTTCTGTTTCTGTTTCTTTCATCTATCCCTGTAGTCGCTTCACGTTCACAATCCTTACATCAAATAGCGTATCGATGCCAAAATAGGAATTTATTGAATATCTGAGGAATGATCTTATTCACTATGTTTTATAAAACCATCATTGGCTGCTTATTTTTCCTATTTTTAGGACTTCATAAACAAAAACCAAAGAATGGAAGCAATTAAACAGAGTTTGAGAGATTCAAAAGCAGCCAGGTGGACGGCATTGGGAATTGTTGCATTGACCATGTTTGCCGGGTATTATATCACAGATGTGATGGCGCCACTGAAGGGCCTGCTGGAACAACAGCTTACCTGGAACAGTGCAGAATATGGTTTTTTTACCAGTGCCTATGGCTGGTTCAATGTATTCCTCCTGATGCTGATTATCGGTGGGGTTATCCTGGATAAGATGGGCATGAGATTCACAGGAGTAATGGCAGCTTCCATCATGGTAGTAGGGGCAACCCTGAAATACTGGGCCGTTTCCACAGAAGCTCTTGATGGAGTCATGTGGCATATCCTGTGGTTCGATACCAAGGCCCAGGTATTTATGGCTGCCATCGGCTTTGCCATATTTGGTGTGGGAGTTGAAGTGGCAGGGATCACCGTATCAAAAATCATTGTCAGATGGTTCAAAGGAAAAGAACTGGCGCTGGCCATGGGGCTGCAGGTGGCCGTGGCACGTCTTGGAACCGCTCTGGCCCTTGGAGTATCCTCTCCCATCGCACTTGGACTGGGACATGTATCCAAGCCCATCTTACTCGGTCTTGTTCTGCTCTGCATCGGTCTGATCAGCTTTATCATCTATACCTTTATGGATAAGAAACTGGATGCCTCCGAAGTAGGATTAAACGACTCTAGCGAAAAAGAAGAATCCTTTAAGATCACAGATATCGGGCACATTATCACTAACAAAGGCTGGTGGTACCTGGCCATCCTGTGTGTGTTGTTCTACTCTGCTGTTTTCCCATTTCTGAAGTACGCAGCGGATCTGATGACCATGAAATTCGGTGTTTCGGCCAAGCTCGCAGGGACCATCCCGGCCATACTACCCTTTGGCACCATCCTGCTGACTCCATTATTCGGAAGTATCTATGACAAGAAGGGAAAAGGAGCCACCATTATGATTATTGGTTCCCTCCTGCTGATCGTTGTGCATGCACTTTACACCATCCCTTCCCTGGATCACTGGTTGATTGCCATTGTGCTTATCATTTTCCTGGGAATTGGTTTTTCGCTGGTTCCGTCGGCCATGTGGCCCTCGGTTCCCAAAATAATCCCTGAAAGGTACCTGGGAACCTCATTCTCCCTTATTTTCTGGGTCCAGAACTGGGGATTAATGGGTGTTCCGGCCCTTATTGGATGGGTGCTGCAGAAATACTGTATTACGGGGTATGTTATGAATGAAGGGGTCGAGGTGGCCACCTACAACTATACCCTCCCCATGGCCATCTTTACCGGCTTTGGTCTCCTGGCGCTGATCTTTGCATTGCTGCTGAAAGCTGAAAGCGCCAAGAAGGGCTATGGCCTGGAAGATCCCAATATTGTTAAGAGTGAATAATTCTAATCAACTATAGTTATGAGCAATATAAAAGACTTAGCACCCGTGGAGCTATGGAAACACTTCCATACGCTTACACAAATCCCCAGGCCCTCCAAGAAGGAGGCTGAAATTATAGAATATATGAAGAAGTTCGGGGAGGACCTCGGACTGGAGACCATCGTTGATGAGGTTGGAAACGTTATCATTAAGAAGCCCGCCACATCTGGAATGGAAAATCGCAAGGGCGTCGTTTTGCAGGGTCACCTGGATATGGTACCCCAGAAGAACAATGACCGGGATTTTGATTTTGAGAAGGATCCCATTGAGGCCCTGATCGATGGGGAATGGGTTACTGCAAATGGCACCACTCTGGGAGCGGATAATGGCATTGGTGTGGCAGCGGCTATGGCGGTTCTGGAGTCCACTAGCCTGAAACACGGTCCGGTGGAGGCTCTCTTTACCATTGATGAGGAAACCGGGATGACCGGTGCATTCGGATTGAAACCCGGACTGCTGGACGGGGACATCCTGATCAATATGGACTCGGAAGATGAAGGGGAGCTTTACGTGGGTTGCGCAGGCGGCATTGATGTCTCTGCGTCAAAGAACTACACGGAAGAAGATGCGCCAGCCGGCCATAAGACCTACAAGGTGCATGTGCAGGGCCTGAAAGGCGGACACTCCGGCATGGATATTCCCCTGGGACGAGCCAATGCCAACAAGGTGCTGTTCCGTTTCCTGATGCAGGCCGAATCTGATCTGAAAGTAAGGCTTGCAGAAGCCTCGGGTGGCGATCTGAGGAATGCCATCCCACGCGAATCCCATGCCATCGTACTGGTACCCGCTACAGAAGCCAGTGCTTTTGAAGCCCTGGTAAACACTTACCAGGAGATATACCGCAGGGAATTTGCCGATACTGAGCCAGATCTCACTTTTACCTGTGAGCCTGCGGCAATACCTTCAAAAGTAGTTCCGGCAAAGGAGCAGGCTAAATTCATCCGGGCACTCTTTGCCTGTCCCAACGGGGTACAACGCATGAGCCAATCCATGAAGGGGCTGGTAGAAACCTCCAACAACCTGGCCATTGCCAGTATTAAGGAGGGTAAGTTTGATGCCTACAACCTGACCCGCTCTTCAGTTGACAGTGCCAAGGAGGCCACGGCATGGAAGATTGCTGCTGTATTTCAACTGATCGATGCAGAGGTAAAACTCAGTGGTGAGTACCCCGGATGGAAACCCAATATGGATTCACCCATCCTGA
>JAYEOJ010000150.1:0-4336 GCA_034722835.1 Bacteroidota bacterium
TTCTTAGCTAAAGTAAAGCTTCCGGAAGCGCAGAGCCACGCCCACCAGCAGGATCAGAACCGGCACTTCTACCAGCGGTCCGATTACAGCTGCAAAGGCTTCGCCTGAGCTGATGCCAAAGACGGCTACGGCAACTGCAATAGCCAGCTCGAAGTTGTTGCTGGCAGCGGTAAAGGAGAGGGTAGTGGTTTTTGGATAGTCAGCTCCCAGGGCTCTGCTGATGAAAAAGGAAACCAGAAACATGACCACAAAATAGATGATCAAAGGAATAGCAATCCGGACCACATCCATGGGGATCTCCACGATGGTCTCTCCTTTAAGCGAAAACATAACAAAAATCGTAAATAGAAGGGCCACCAGGGTCAGGGGACTGATCTTCGGGATAAAGTGCTTATGGTACCAGTTCTTTGCTTCATCCCGGTTCTTCGATTTAACCCGAATCAGGACAAAGCGGGTAAGGAAGCCTGCCAGGAAGGGGATTCCCAGGTAGATAAATACACTCTTTGCGATTTGCCCCATGGTTACTTCCACCACAAAAGTTTCCAGGCCAAACCAGCGGGGCATCACGGTAATAAATACATAGGCGTAAACCGAAAAGAAAAGTACCTGGAAGATGGAGTTAAAGGCCACCAGTCCGGCCGCGTATTCCGGGTCTCCCTCGGCCAGATCGTTCCAAACAATGACCATGGCGATGCATCGGGCCAGCCCGATGAGGATAAGGCCTGCCATATAATGGGGGTAATCTCTCAGGAAGACAATGGCCAGGACAAACATCAGCACCGGACCAATGACCCAGTTCTGAACCAGGGAGAGGATCAGGATCTTCCGGTTCCGGAACACGTCTCCCAGCTCCTCGTAGCGAACCTTGGCCAGGGGTGGATACATCATGATGATCAGCCCGATGGCAATGGGAATATTGGTGGTTCCCCGGCTCATACTGTTCCAGAAATCTGCAATGGAAGGAAGGAAATGGCCTGCTGTCACGCCCAGGGCCATGGCCAGGAAGATCCACAGGGTCAGGTAACGGTCCAGAAAGGAGAGCCTCTTTTTAGTATGGGTCATTGAAGATGACTGAATGGTTCAGTTAATTGGATAGAACACCCAGGACCTGCTGATAGTTCGGATCCTCAGGGTAATATTCCACAAGTTTTTCAGCATAAAGCAGAGCCTCCTGCTGCTGCCCGTTTTCCATGGAGATGGTGGTAAGCGCATATAATATGTTTCGGTCGTAGGGATGTTTCTTCACGGCCTCCTTCAGCACCTTCAGGGCCTCAAGGGGCTCTTGTTGTGAATTAAGACCTATGGCATACACATAACCGTAGTGAGGATCGTCGGGATCATATTTCATGGCATTCCCAAGATAGACCATGGCTTCTTCATGATCTCCCTGCCTTACCTTCAGGAGTCCTAAGGCGTAATTAATGGCTGCCAGGTCCGGATATTTATCCAGGGCACTTTTCAGTACAAGCTCTCCATCCGCATCGCGATTCAGTCTCCGGTAGAGATCGGCCAGGTTGATATAGGGCCCCACCAGTCCGGGCTCCAGCTCAATGGCCTCTTTATAGGAAGCTTCAGCTTTCTCGAAATCGCCAGCGTTCAGGTACAGGTTCCCGAAGTTGAGATGGGTCGTTGGGTGGTCGGCATTGATCATCAGGGATGCATTGTATTCTTCCAGAGCCTTATTCAATGGCTGGATGGCCCCCTGGGGCAGCAGGTTTCTGGGAACCCCGGCCAGGGAATTGGCTGCCATCAGGCGTACCAGCATCACACTGTCGGTGAGTCGGGGGACAGCCAGATCACTGATAAATTCGGGTTCAGCAAACTCTACCACCGTCATGGTGGCATAGCGTACCAGGGGATCGGGATCCACTACTGTTTTTATTAACAGACTTGAGGTGGATGCATTGGGATATCCCCCCAGCAGCGAGATGGCTGTGGCCCTGACCATGGGGGGTTGATCCGGATCGGCTCCAAGACTAATCAACTCCTGCTGTGCTTCCGGGTAGCGCATCCGGCCGGCCCAGAAGGTTTCCCCGTAGTGTTTTTGATTCAACAGATCCTCCCCATACCATTTACGTAGATAGTCGGTTGCCCACCTGGTGCTTTTATCGGGGTGACACTGGTTGCAGGCATTAGGTGTGCCCAGTTTGTCAGATAGATCCGGACGGGGAATGCGGATGCTGTGGTCGCGACGGGGATCCACCACCATGTAGGTGCGTTCATGCATATGGCACTCCATACAGCTGGCACCCTCCCTGGCCGGATCGTGAAAGTGATGTTTTCTTGGTCCGTATTCACTGGCCATATGACAGCGGTAGCAGAGAGCATTTCCATCCACGTATATGTTGCCGCTGTGGGGTTCGTGACAATCCTTACATACCACACCGGCTTTGTACATCTTGCTCTGAAGGAAGGAGGCATATACATATACCTCATCCAGGATCTGTCCGTCGGGGAAGTAGAGTCCTTCGTCCAGCAGGGAGGGCCAGTGGGTATCCAGCAGGGAGCCTCCATGGTAATAGTCTTCGGTTGCTACGGCTCGTCGTGCATGACACCTGGAGCACATCTGGACCAGTTCGTCCGATTGCCTGGGCACCGACCGCCGGGCAGTGACCGAGTCGGGAAGAAAGATCCAGGTGGCATCATCGGTATCTTTCAAGCGGACCACCAGGCCCATATCGGGATAAATATCCGGACTGCTGCCTTTTTCCACCTTTTCGGCCCAGTCAATATGTTCCGATCCGGGTCCGTGACACGCTTCGCAGCTTACGTCGATTTCGAACCAGGTGGTATGATAGGCCTTCTCGCCATAAGAATAATTCTTCCTCAGGTTGGTGGAGTGGCACTCGGCACACATGTAGTTCCAGTTCTGGGTGACCCGGGTCCAGTGCAGGACATCTTCGGGAGGAATGCGCTCCTCCTGGTAGATATGGAACCAGCGCTGTCCACCCTGACCGGCAGGACGGGTGTCCCAGCAGATGGGAAGACACTGGTACCTTCCCCCGGGAAATTCAATCAGGTATTGTTGCAGGGGCCTTACCCCGAATACATAGGAGATCTGGTAATCGACCAGGATGCCCTCCGGACCTTCGGTATTCACCATATACTTCCCTTTCGACATGTAAAACCTGGAGGTGATGCCAAAATGGGTAAAGCTCACATCATTGAAATCGCCCAGTACGGTCTCAGCAATGGCCGTATCCATGGCCATATCATGATCCGATCCCTGGAAAAGATTGTACTCTTTTTCATGGCACTCTTTGCAGCTTTCCCGTCCCCGGTATTGTGCCGTTTGCTCATCAGTTAATATCTGATTACCAGTATCTTCAGACTTATCTGTCCCGTTGCAGTTAAGAAACAATACAAGGGATATAAATACGATGGAAATCCCTCCGATCAGGCGGGGGAAATAGGCCTTTCTCATAATTTCAAATGTATATAAATTAGAGAAATCGCTTCCAATGTCAGTTCTATTCAAAAAGAATCTATATAATTTAGTGATCTAAGCACAGTCGATGAAAAGAAGGAGTTTTATTGGAAAGGCAGCTATTGGATTGTTTACCCTTACAGGGGCAGTTGCGGCCATCAGTTATTTCAGGCAGTTCTTTCCTCGACTGGCTGGTGAAAAAAAACGAATTGTACTGGACGATCCCCGGAGATTTCCTGTGGATACCTTTACCTTCCTTGAAGAGCACAATCTCTATGTATACCGCGACCATGAAGGGCTCAAGGCCGTATCGGCCATCTGCACCCACCTGGGTTGCATCCTGGAAAAAAGCATGGATGGATTTGAGTGTCCCTGCCACGGCTCCTGCTATAACAATGAAGGAGAGGTATTATCGGGACCTGCACCGCGGGATCTGGCCTGGTACAGCGTCAGCCGGGGAGCCGATGGAAAGATTGTGATCAATCCCGGGAAAAGTGTTGATGCCGACAAAAAATTCTTAACCTCCTGAACGACCCCATGGAAAGCACAAAAAAACCATCGGGGGTTATCAACCGCAACTTTTTCCTGCATATACATGCCAACAGGGTGCATGTACATTCCATGAAACCCACCTTCACCTTCGGACTGGGCATCATTCTGGGCTTTCTGTTTCTGATTATGCTGTTTACTGGAGTCATCCTGATGGTCTATTATACGCCATCTGTGGAAACGGCCTACCAGTCAGTCAAGGATATTGTTAATGTGGTGCCCGGTGGACGCATAATCCGGAACATGCACAGGTGGGCATCCCAGGGGATGGTCATCGTGGTTTTCCTGCATTTGCTTCGTGTCTTCTATACGGGATCCTATCTGGGAAATCGCTCCCTGAACTGGGTGATCGGGGTGGTA
>JAYEOJ010000151.1:0-4332 GCA_034722835.1 Bacteroidota bacterium
ATCCATCCGGACAGGCCATTACCTCAAGGATATCCAGCTTCCTCTTTCCGGCTAGGAGCTCTTCAATCAATGCCACCGCATTGGCAAGGCCACTTACCGTACCCATCCTGATCTCCTTTTGTCCTGCCTTTACTGTCATCTCCCGGTATGACTTATGAATGCGAAACCTGTGTAATTTCGAGGGGGGCATCTCTTTCCCGGTGCTCTGAGCATAAATGGTGCGGACTGTGGCCTCTGCCTCTCCGCCTGCCACAGCAGTGAGCTTTCCTGCAGATCCTTCTGAAAAGAAGGGTGTATCGGGCAACTCCGGCTCCAGCTGCTCCAGATCAAGACCACTGAGTTTAATCATTCTTGCCAGTTCACGGGTGGTCAGAACCAGGTCGATTACAGGAATTCCCTTGCGTGTCATCTCCACTCTCCTTGCCTCGGTCTTGGCAGCTGTGCATGAAGAGATGACCACCGAAACGATTTCTTTATCCTTCACGTTCATTGCCCCGGGAAACCATTCCCTGATCAGTGTACCGATCATCTGCTGGGGCGATTTCAATGGGGAGAGATGGGGGAGCAGCTCAGGATAGTACTGTTCTGCATAATGAATCCAGGCCGGACAGGAACTGGTGATCAAAGGAAAGTCATTGCCATCCTGCTTGCGTTCCTGGAATATCCTGGCCTGTTCCATGATCATCAGGTCTGCTCCAAACGAGCTTTCAAATACAAAGTCGAAGCCATACCTGCGCAAAACGGCATTGATTATCCCGCTTAAATCGGTGCCCGGTTTGTACCCCAGCTGTTCTGCCACTGATACGGCAACAGTTGGGCTGTACTGGACCGCCACCAGCTTTCCGGGAGCATGTATATGCTCCTCCAGTTCGGGAAATTGCACATGTTCGATCAGGGCCCCGGTGGGGCATGCTATCAGACATTGACCGCAGGAAGTACAATTTGAATAATTCAGGGCCTTGCCCAGGGTGGTGGATATTCTTAATTCGTTTCCCCTGTGTGCAAAGTCCAGCGAAGAGGTATTCATAATCTCTTCACAGATTCTTACGCAGCGTCCGCATAATATGCATTTGGACGGGTCACGTATAATGGCCGGACTGGACTTATCTATCTTGTGGATGGTTCTTTTCCCCGGGATACGCCGTTCCCTGATATTCAGATCTTCGGAGAGGGATTGGAGCTCACAGGAACCGTTTCGTTCACAATAAAGGCAATCGTCGGGATGATTGGAGAGCAGCAGTTCCACATTGGTTTTACGCGCTCTCAATACCCTGGGAGAATGGGTCATGATATTCATGGGCCCCTCGATGGGGAAAGAACAGGATGGCACCAGATTCTCCTTTCCTTCAACCTCAACCACACACATCCTGCAGGCTCCGGAAGGTGAGAGATCCTTCATGCTGCAAATGGTGGGGACATGCATCCCGTGTCGATTCAGGGCAGAGAGAATGGTCTCTCCCTTCTCTGCTTCAATACTTCTTCCGTTTACCTCCAGCTTGATTCCCATCATTCATTATTTATAATAAACTGCTGTAAACTTGCATACTTCATAGCAGATACCACAACCGATACACTTCTCCTGAACAATGAAATAAGGGTGCCTCGCTGTACCAATAATGGCTTCGGCAGGACACCTTTTGGCACAGATGGAACACCCGGTACAGAGATCCACATCAATAAACCAGCTACGTAACTCCGTGCACGAATTTGAGGGACATCGACGGTCGAAAATATGCTCCTCATATTCATTTCTGAAATAGTTCAGTGTACTCACCACAGGATTGGGTGCATTCTGGCCCAACCCGCAAAGGGACGTATCTTTCATCACCTCCGCCAGGGTTTCCAGCTGCATGACCCCCTTGAATCTTTCCAGGGTGGTATGGCCCTCCTCGTCTGCAGGTTTCCGGGTGATGCTGCCCAGGATCTCGGCCATTCGCCTGGTCCCTTCCCGACATGGAATGCATTTCCCGCAGCTCTGCTTATGCATGTATTCCATGAAATATCTGACTGTATTGACCACACAGGTCCTGTCGTCCATCACCACAACTCCTCCGGAACCCATGATCAGCCCTTTCTCTTTCAGACTTTCATAAGTAACTGGAATATCCATCAGGTCCACAGGAACCATGCAACCCGATG
The DNA here is from genome assembly GCA_034722835.1 of Bacteroidota bacterium. Taxonomy (GTDB): domain Bacteria; phylum Bacteroidota; class Bacteroidia; order Bacteroidales. Next base: position 2,140 of record JAYEOJ010000151.1, read on the forward strand.
GTCCTCCCACATGCAGTGCTTTCAGTTCCCTGCCCTTCCCGACTCCTCCCATGATCTTATTGACAATGGTATCAAAAGAGGTACCCATGGGCACTTCGACCAGTCCGGCCATGGGTAAGCGGCCCGAAATACTGAATATCTTGGTTCCAGGACAATCGGCTGTACCTATCTCCCTGAACCAGCCGGGGCCCTGATTGATAATTCGGGGCAGGTTTGCCAGTGTTTCTACATTATTTACCACAGTGGGCCGTCCCAGGTAGCCGGAAGTGGAGGGATAGGGTGGTTTAGAAGATGGCATTCCCCTTCTCCCTTCCAGACTCGCAATCAGAGCGGTTTCCTCTCCGCAGACAAAGGCCCCAGGGCCCTTTCGCAGGGAAATCTGAAGGTTGTAGCCACTATCCAGAATATTGTCACCAAGCAGCCCCATCTCTCTTAATTTCCGGATGGCACTGTTGATTCGCCGGATGGCATCTTTGTATTCGCTGCGAATATAGATATAGGCCCTGTTGGATCCGATTGCATAGGCTGCAATGGCGATGCCCTCCAGCAGCTGAAATGGGTTTCCCTCCATCAGGGTGCGATCCATAAAGGCACCCGGATCGCTCTCTTCAGCATTGCATACCATGAATTTCTGATCGGAAGGAGTCCGAAAGGCCGCTTTCCATTTTTCACCTGTTGGAAACCCCCCTCCGGACCGGCCCCTCAGGCCACTTTCGCTGACCAGATCACATACCTCGCTGAATGTATAAGAGCGAATGGTCTTCAGAAAGGCTGCATATCCTCCTCCAGCAATGTATTCCTCCAGAGAAAAGGGATCAATGATGCCACACGACTCCATAACGATCCGGTTCTGCAGGGCAAAATACGGGATCTCATCCAGGGACGGAACATCGTTCCAGGGTTCCTGTCCCTCGCGCATAAGCTGACCAATCACATGCTGATCGGGAACTACCTGGTGAAACAGGTCATCCAGCAAAGAAGAAACCCTTTCCGCCGTTATTCTGCTAAAAAAGATGCGTGTACGCCCGGGTAACTGTACTGAGACCACCGGGTCTTCCGAACTCAAACCAATGCTTCCGGTTTCGGCCAGGTCAATATCAATGGAACGCTCAGCTGCGTATTGCTCAATAGCTTCCCATGTCTTCATGGATCCCGCCACAATTCCTGAGGTGGAGCTGTTGACCATCACCAGGGGCTTTGTGATGCGATGCTTTCGAAGCTCTTCCGCCAGATTCAGTTCATCGGAATTTAGCTCCGCTGGATCATGCTGCGCCAGCTTTAACAAATACTCCCTATCTGCCTGCATCTTCCCTGTATTGATTGATAATCTCCCTGACTTCCTTCACCGTGATCCCGGAATGGTACTCACCATTCACTGCCATAACCGGGGATTGTCCGCACGCACCAATGCAAGACTGCACTTCCAGACTGAAGAGCCCATCACGCGTGGTCTCTCCATCTTTAATCTCCAGCAACTTGCATATTTCATTTAAAAGCTCACCTGCGCCGCTCATATGGCACGAAGTCCCGTTGCACAGAACCACATGGTAATATCCTCTTGGTGAAAACGAGAACTGATTGTAAAAAGTGGCAAGACCGTAAACCTTACTGGTGGGCAGAGAGAGGTGTGATCCGATCCTGGAGATGGCTTCTTCCGAAATGTAGTCAAATTCATCCTGAAAAGCTTGAAGCAGGGGGATCAGCGCATTCCTCTTGATCTGTGGGAATCGCTTCAGGATCTCTTCTATCCGTGCCTTTTCGTCAGCCATAAAATCAAATCACTATCAACTTTTTACTGCAGATTTTCTGTTATTTTCACAGAACGCTCAAAGATATTGATTATGTTTGTTATTTAAAAAACAGTAATTAATTTGAATAGATTATAAATTACTTCAGCTGACTCGATTTTGTTAACTTTATTGCGATCAGAATGACACTTTTAAAAAAGGAAATAAAGATCTGCCTGGGGAGTTCCTGTTTCAGCCGGGGAAACAAAAAAACGCTTCAGGTGATTCAGCGTTACCTGAAGGACCACCAGCTGGAAAGAGATGTTATTCTGAAAGGAAACCACTGCTTCAGCAACTGCAGTACCGGCCCGGTGATGAAGATCGGAGATAAGGTATACGAGCAGGTGAACAGTGAAAGTATCCTGGAAATCCTTGAATCCGAATTTGGAGAGATGTAAATAAGCCA
>JAYEOJ010000152.1:0-4332 GCA_034722835.1 Bacteroidota bacterium
TTTCACCGATACGACCACCATCTATGACGGGGAACTGGCCAGTACCAGCCTGGTCAGAACATACAAGGACCTGGGGCACGAGATAGGATCACATACAGCAAATCACTCGAACCTGGGTGAGCTAACGGAAGCTGGTGATACAGACTCTATTGAAGAGGTGCTCTCCCTCTCTGTGGAGCTGCTTAATGAGCGCTTCGATCAGCAGACGACATCCATGTCCATTCCATTCGGAAGTTACCGGTATGAAACCCTGGAGTACATGGCCCGGTATTTCTATTCGGCCCGAAGCAGTGACCATGGATTTAACCTGGCAAGCCCTTATGACTTCTATGCCCTGTATTCATGGCCCGTACTCAGTACCACTTCCCCTGCTTTTGTGGACAATCTGTTCTCCATCGCCGAAACCTATGGCACCTATCTTCCTCTAATGTACCATGATATGGTGGATGAACCCTTTGATGAGGAGACCGATATCTATAATTACAGCAGGGATCTGTTCCGGGAAACGGTGCAACTTGCAGGTAACAGGGATCTCTGGATTGATACCCATGAAAAAATCTATAAGTATATCAGGGAGAGAAACGCTTTGAAAATCAGCCAGGTGTATTTGACCGGCGAAGGAAACTTTTCTTTTATTGCAGATGATGGACTGGCCGATTCCGTATTCAATATTGAACTTACCCTGAAGATCCATCTGCCTGAATCCTGGTCGGAAGATACGGTTACCATTGAAGCCAGAGGTTCTCAAAACCTTGTGAAGGTAGAACAGGGTTCCGAAGGCTCCTTTGTATTCTTTAATCACCTGCCGGATGCGAACCAGGTCCTTACTGTTTACGATGGTAATATGAAGGGAACCGAAATTCAGGATCGCCGCATCGAATCTGATGTGGGTATCAATGCATTCCCCAATCCATTTCTGGATGAAGCATTGATCGAGGTATCGGGGATAAATGAAACAATTGACTACCTGATAATCAGGGATATACACGGTAGAATCGTGCGGAAAGTCCGGAATTTCTCCGATAAAACTTATCGTTTTTCACGGGCTGGCCTGCCTCCCGGAATCTACATTGTTCAGCTCCTGGATTCCGGAAAACAACTTGCATCACTTAAAGTCCTGGCCCTTTAAGAGTTCACTCATCCTGGCATGCTTTACAGCAATTTTAGAAAACTTTAAACGAAAGTTAATATACTTTCATATGAAAGTTATTATATTTGTTGTACTGAATTCAATCGGACTGCAACATGATCTTCAATATCCAGCGCTACTCGACGCATGATGGAGATGGAATCCGGACCCTGATCTTTTACAAAGGGTGCCCCCTGAAATGTCAATGGTGCAGCAATCCTGAAAGTCAGTCTTTTGGCCCCAGCATCCTTTATGACAGCAAGAGTTGTAAAAATTTTGCTGACTGTGTTCTTGCAGCACCCATGGGTATAAGCAGGAGTAAAAGCAATGGATTGGAAATCAGGCGAGAACTGATTCATGATGCAGAAAAGCTCAGGGATGTTTGTGCAGCAAAGGCCATGACAATTTCGGGGGAATCCTCAAGTGCGGATGACTTGCTGGTGGAGGTAGAAAAGGACCTCCCCTTCTACCGGCAGGATGGTGGTGTTACACTTTCTGGTGGAGAGCCACTGGCACAGGGCCAGGAGTTAGTTCATCTCTTGCGAATACTGCATAAACGTCGCATCGGCACCAATATAGAAACGTCCCTTCATGTGAAGTGGGATCTGGTAGAAAGATGTATTGGCCTGGTAAGAACCTTCCTGGTGGATCTGAAGCATATTGATCCGGATAAGTTCAGGCACTATACTTCTGGTGATGCTGCCCTGGTCATGGAAAACCTGGAAAAACTGGTCTACTTCGGGGCTCATGTGGTAGTCAGGATCCCGGTAATACCCGGATTTAATCACAGTGAAACAGAAATTGAGGCCATGGTAGACTTCGTCTCTACCATCAGGGGGATTGAGGAAATTCACTTTCTGCCTTACCACACATATGGGGTGGAGAAATACCGAATGCTGGGAATGGAGTACCAGTTTAACAATAACAAACAGCTTGAGGATTCTGATATGCAAGCTTATGTACAATATGCACAATCACAGGGATATACAACGAAAATTGGAGGATAAGATGATAAGCACGGAACAAGCGATAGAGATCACAGAACGGATTGCGAATTTGCGGGAGAAGGTATTAAGCACCAGACCTTCCGTCTGCACAGAAAGAGCCCAATTCTATACCGAGGTCTACCGGGATAACGAAGATCAGCCGGTGATTATCAAGCGGGCCCTGGCGCTGCAGAGGACCCTGGAGAAGATGACCATCTTTATCGATGAGGGCGAACTGATTGTTGGCAACCAATCATCCAATCACCGGGCTGCTCCCATTTTCCCGGAATATGCTGTGGACTGGCTTCCGGAGGAAATGGACGAGCTGGATAAGCGTCCCGGGGATGCCTTCTTTATCACAGAAGAGCATAAAAAAGAGTTGAAGGAGATTGCAAAGTGGTGGAAGGGTAAAGTGCTCTGGGACCGCGGAAGGGCGCTTATGAGCCAGGAACTGCGCGACCTGCAGGATTCCGCCATTATCAAAGCCACCGGGAACCTGACTTCCGGTGATGCCCATATTGCAGTGGATTTTCAAAAGATACTGAAGGTGGGATTAAGCGGCTATTTCAAAGAGATTAAGTTGTACCATGAGCGGGTGGACCGTTCCGATCGTGAGGGGATTCGGAAAGATAAGTTCTATACGGCACTATCTATCGGGCTGGAGTCTTTCCAGACCTTTATTCGCCGCTACCATGATCTGGCCATCTATCTGAGCAAGGAGAGCAATGATCCGCAACGCATAAAGGAACTGCAACGAATTGCAGAAAACTGCAGAGTGATTGCGGAGGAGCCACCCAGGGACTTTTACCAGGCATTGCAATTGGTCTTTTTTGTACAGCTGATCCTTCAAATCGAAAGTAATGGTCACTCCGTCTCTCTGGGTAGGCTTGATCAGTACCTCTACCCCTTCTACCAGAAAGATATGGAAGCAGGTAAACTGTCAGAAGCCTTAGCTTCAGAATTGCTTGAGAACACCTGGATTAAATTATTGTCTGTCAATAAGATAAGACCATGGTCGCATACCCGTTTTTCAGCCGGCGGACCTCTTTACCAGAATGTAACTATCGGGGGAAAAACCACGGATGGGAAGGACGGAGTAAATGCCCTGAGTTTCCTGATTCTTGAATCGGTGGGAAGAATGAGGCTTACCCAGCCCAACCTTTCGGTCCGGTTTCATAAAGAAAGCAGCGAGGAGTTTATGATGGCTTGCATGAAAGTGATAGAGAAAGGATTCGGGATGCCTTCCTTTAATAATGATGAGATCGTGATCCCGGAACTGATCGAGATGGGCGTGGAACGGGAAGATGCCTATAATTACTCGGCCATAGGCTGTATTGAGATAGCTGTTCCTGGAAAATGGGGATATCGTTGTACCGGCATGAGCTTCCTGAACCTTATGCGTGTCTTCCTGGCTGCCATGCATGATGGCTATGACAGCCAATCGGGTCACACCTTCCAAAAAGGGATCGGAAATTTCAGCGATTTCGGCTCCTACGAGGAACTCTTCAAGGCATGGCAACACCAGATCCATTACTACACAAAGAAAACCGTTGAGATCGATACAGCGGTGGATACAGCACTGGAGGAGCATGTCCCGGACATTTTATGCTCGACCTTTGTGGATAGCTGTATTGCCAGGGGACTTACCATCAAGGAGGGTGGTTCCAAGTATGATTTTATCTCCGGACTTCAGGTTGGGATCGCTAACCTGGGGAATGCACTTGCGGCCATTAAGAAGCTGGTATATGAAGAAGAAAAAATTGGCAGGCAGGAACTTTTGAAGGCTCTGGAAGCCAATTTTGAAGGCAAAGAGGGTGAGAAAATCAGGCAGCTTCTGTTGAACTATGCTCCCAAGTATGGCAATGATGACGATTACGTGGATCTGCTGCTGAAAGATGCCTATATGGAGTTTATCACTGAACTGGAAAACTACCATACCACGCGTTATAACAGGGGCCCCATCGGCTGCAAATACTACGCGGGCACTTCCAGCATCTCGGCCAATGTACCCAGCGGGGCAGTGGTACCGGCCACCCCCGATGGTAGAAAGGCCTTTACCCCGGTTGCCGAAGGTAGCTCTCCCTCATCAGGAACCGATCTGCAGGGACCCACCGCGGTGTTCAAGTCCGTTGCCAAGCTCCCCACAGATAAGATCATGGGTGGTGTATTGTTAAACCAGAAGCTCTCCCCTGCTGCTATTCAGAAGGATGCGGACAA
>JAYEOJ010000153.1:0-4302 GCA_034722835.1 Bacteroidota bacterium
GATCAATGATCAGGTAAAAAGTACGCTGGATCAAGTGGGTGTTGCTACTAAAGAGGACCTCAATGAGCTTAAAATGATGATAGACAAGCTACAAAAAGGAATAGAAGGAAAGACAAAGGGTAATAGGTTTTAACGCCGGAGTAGACCACTACCACGCACCGGCGAAAAACGCTACCACTACCATCCAGTTATAACAATTTATCCAATTTCAGGCATTGAAAAATATTGATCCATGCCTGGAACCTTCACCTGCCGTCATTGTGGTAAGATCTTACCGCGTAATCCTCGCTTAAAGAAGAATCAGAAGCAGTCGTATTGTAATGCGCCTAAATGTAAACAGGCCAAGAAGAGTGCGAGGAAAAAGGAACGTTACCATACGGACCCTACCTATCGCCAGCAACATCTGGACCGACAGAAGTTATGGCGATCAAATCGTCCGTCTCATGAATACCAGAAACAATACAGGGAGTCCCATCCGGAGTATGTAGATCGCAATCGTGAGTTGCAAGCAAAGCGTAATTGTAGGCGCAAAAAAAGAACTACCCCAATGATTGTAAATGGGACCCCGTTATCTCCGCAGGCCTGTAATGACAACGCTTACGCGATTATTAGCGTATAAAGGGGAAAAGATTGTAAATGGGACCCCGTTCCTGGCTCAGATGCAGATTATAACAGGGGAAGAGGCTGTTTTTCGATAAATCGGCAATTGATTGTAAATGGGACCCCGATTGCACAGGCCAAGCCGGCCCCCTACTTTTACCGGCATCAAAAACACCAGCTAGTGCTTCCAAGAATAGAAGTTATACCGACCCTGGCCTTAGATCTTTCCTTATCCGAGTTGCGGATAATGAATGTGAGCCGTAAGGAGCAAATCGAGCAGTCGATGCGCCTTCAGGGGCAGTTGCAGCCTATCATCGTTCGTGCCCATGAGGTCGGTTATCAGGTCATTGATGGATTTAAGAGGGTTTTTGCAGCCATGGACCTGATGATCGTGGATATGGAATGTTACCTGGTGGATGTTGATGAGCAAGAGGCCAAAGTTTTGTTATTGAGTTATAACCGTACGAACCAATCGATGGAGGTATGGGAGGAGGCGATGGTCCTGAAGTCTATGCTAGAGTGCGGGGACCTGGAGCAGCGTCACCTGGCCAGGTTGGTTGATCGGAGTCCATCATGGGTTAGCCGGCGCTTGTCCTTGATCAGTAAACTGGATGAAGAGGTTGCTCTGGAGATCCGTATGGGCACCATCACCAGTAGTCATGCGCGGGCCTTGTTACGGTTGCCGCGCGGCAATCAGGCCGATCTTGCTCGTGTGATCAGTCATTTTCATTTATCGAGCCGTTTGAGTGAACGCCTGGTTGATGCCTGGCTGGAGGCTGAAGATGAGGATGAGCAGGGAGTGATCCTGGTCCATCCTGAGCATTTTTTGTGGAATCAGCCTGACTTACCGGATCAGCCCTATGATGACCGGCTGAGTGCTTATGGCAATGAGTTGATGCAGTATGTGATGAATATATGGCCGCGACTTGAGGTAGTCAGGATGACCCTTGAGGATAGCCGTTTTGAAGATCTTGACCATAGTGAGCAGGAGATCATCTATCCTTTTTTGACAGAGCTAAATGGTCTGTCAGAGAAAATCATATGCCTAACCAGTGAATTACAAATCGAAAAACCGCAATAGGATGAAAGACAATCAAACAGAGAACAAGGTAGTCACACTTCATAGTCTGGGCTGGTCGATCCGCCGCATCGCCCGTGAGCTTCATATCTCCCGTGAACGGGTCCGCCGGATAGTGGCCTCAAACTCGGATAAACGTGATACCACCGGGGATACCCGGATAAAGCAGAAAACCGATCGGGTAAGCAAGCTGGATCCGTATAAGAGTTACATTGGTGATTTGTTGGAGAAATACCCTAATATCACGGGACAGCGGGTTTTTGAGCATCTTCGGGAGAAGGGTTTTGATGGCAGGACAACGATTGTTCGGGACTATGTGAAAATCATCCGTGAGGTGGGCTCAAAAACGCCGGTGCGGATGGTAGAAACGCTACCAGGCCAGCGAGCGGCTCATGACTGGAGTGATTATAACATCCAGTTTACCTCAAAGGAGCCGGGGGAGCTTACTAAGGTCACTTTCTTCGGTTACATCCTGGGGTACTCCCGTAGGCAATACGTCTCGGTGGTGGAAGATAAAAAGCAGGACACCCTTTTTCGTGAGCTGATAGCAGCGTTTATTTACATGGACGGAGTACCCAAAGAGATTAAAAGTGACAACCAGAAGGCATGTGTGTATCGCTGGGAGCCGGGCAATCCGATTTATAATCGCAAGTACCTTGCCTTCGCGACCTGGTATCGTTTTACTCCTCAGACAATTACCCCGTATAATCCGACCGAAAATTTAAAGGTTGAGCGACCGTTCTATTACCTGGAGAAGAACTTCTTAAACGCACGGAAGTTCAAAGACACAGAGGATCTGAGATGCCAGTTACAGCAATGGCTCAATGAGGTAAATGATACCCGCATCCATGGTACTACGAAAAGGAGACCTATTGATCTTTATACAGAGGAGCACCCTTACCTTCAGACATTGCCGAAGAATCATTATGACACCTCGCATGTGGCCCACCTGGTGGTTAACCAGGAGTCCTGTGTCCAGTGGAAAGGATATCTGTATGTCGTGCCACAGAAGTACATCTATGATCTGTGTCCGGTACGTATCACCGAGAAAGAGGTAATCGTATATTCTTCGGATGGTAAGCAACTGGTCGTGCATCCCCTGGCAAAGAAGGGACAACAGGGCCGGTATGTGGGTGTACACCAGAAAAGGGGGAAGAAACCAGATCTTCCTATCTCGGATGTGATATCCCGCCTTGAAAGCTTTGCCCCTGATATGGCAAAATATATCGAGCAGGTAAAGCTGCATAAGCCTCATTCCTGGGGGTTACACCTGAGAAGGCTGCTGGCCCTGAAAATAAACTACCACACAGAAGATATTATGATGGCCATTAACAGAGCGCAGGATTACAATGTCTATGAAGCGGGGGATATCGAAGGATTTTTGAAGAACAACTCCGAGTCGCGCTACAGCACCAGATTATCTGTTAAACCCCGAAACAACAGTCATTACAATGAGTACTAAGAGAATAAATCCGACACAACAGCAGGCAACGCAGTTTATGGATAACTGCCTCTACCTGAAGCTTCAGCATTTAGGTGGGCAGTACCGAGAGATGATCGATAAGGCTCACGAGGAAACGATGGGATACTTTGATTTTATCAATGAGGCTGTTACTGCAGAGGCTGCAGCCACAAGGCAGAGGCGAGTAAAAAACCTGATCAGGAATAGCCGTTTGCCGCAGCCCATGAAGATGATCCCCGACTTTGATTTTGACTTCCAGCCCGATCTGGACCGCCGCCTGGTCATGGACCTGGCTACGCTGGAATTTATGGAGCGTAACACTTCTGTATTGTTCATGGGCACCAACGGAACCGGCAAGAGCCATTTGGCTCAGAGCCTGGCTCTACTTGCCTGTCAGAAAGAGTATAGAACCTATTACACCACATTAAGCTGTCTGATCAGTGATCTTAATCTCGGGGTGTTTGAAAAGACCCTGGAAAAGAGAATAAGGAAATACACTAACCCTGAATTACTCGTCATTGATGAAATGGGGCATGATCGACTTGAATTAAAGCTGATTAAGGAAGCTCATCTGTTGTTTAAGGTGGTCAACAAACGCTACAACGATGATAAGCCGATGATTTTTACCTCCAATGTCGAGAAAGAGCTATGGCCAGAGTTCCTGGGCGATCCACTCACCACATCGGCTATATTGGATCGTATCTTCCATCACTCGGTGATCGTGGAGATCAACGGACCCAGTTACCGGGAATATCAGGGTAAACTACTGCAGGAACAATATGGAGAAAAGAAGAAAGAAAAGCCCGGCAAAACGAAATCAGGATAAATACAATCCGACAAATCTCAACAGATAAAAGGCACTAACGACCGTTGGTGCCTTTTGCATTTATTGTGAACAGATTAATAATCAGACTAATGCATTAATTCTACCCTTGGGAAAAGACAATAGTTGCCTTCCGAATATGTTGCACGTTTTAAGTGGGAAAGTGAAACTGGTAATATCCACCGGAATAACAGAAAAACATCCCTCAGGAAATCTGCTTCAAATCAGCAACTCAGAAGGGTGGTATCAAAATGTGCAATTTGGTGGTAGTGTTTTAGTCCGAGGTTAAAACTCATTTTGCACGGGGCTATTCAAGTATCTGGACCAGGTATACTGGTT
>JAYEOJ010000154.1:0-15965 GCA_034722835.1 Bacteroidota bacterium
AACACCATTTAAAACAAAGAAGATGTATAGAAAAGTTGTAATTCCTTTCCTGGTAATATCCTTCATGGTATCCTCCTGTACCAGCAGCAAGATGGAACTTTATCAAACTATGGACAAGATCGATGCCCATGTGCACATACGGACAACAAATCCGGCCTTCATGGAGTATGCCGCATCGGAAGGATTTAAATTGCTTACCATTAATACCCGTTCCAACAGCCAGGAGTATATTGACGCGCAGAAGGCCTATGCTATGGAGATGAAAAGTCTTTACCCACAGGGAATCTCCTGGCTGGCTACCTTTTCCATGGAAAACTTTGAGGAAGAGGGGTGGGCGGAAGAAGTGATCCGGAAGCTGCAGGCAGATCTGGATCAGGGGGCCGTAGGCTTCAAGATATGGAAGGATATCGGGATGACTTTCCAGGACAGTCTTGGTCAATTCGTCTTTCTGGATGATCTGCTCTTCGAGCCCGTGCTGGAATTTATGGAAGCGAGTGGCTACCCACTGCTCACGCATATCGGGGAACCTAAAAATTGCTGGCTTCCCATTGATTCGATGACCGTGAACGGGGATAAATCTTATTTCAAGAGCCATCCGGAATACCATATGTACCTGCATCCCGACTATCCTTCCCATGAAAGGCTCATGCAATCGAGGGACCATGTTCTGGCCACCTATACTGATTTAAAAATGATCGGAGCGCATCTGGGAAGTCTGGAATGGGATGTGGATGTGCTGGCCGCTCGACTGGACCTTTATCCGAATTTTGCAGTTGATCTGGCTGCAAGGGTGTGTCATTTTCAGGTTCAGGAGAGCGAAAAGGTTCGTGATTTCATTATCAAATACCAGGACAGGATCCTTTATGCCACTGATCTGGGAGTTACAGATGAAAATGTGGATGATCGAATACAATGGCTCGGGAACGAGTGGAGATCTGACTGGAGCTATTTTGCAAGCGACAGCCTTATGAGTTCACGTAATGTGGATGGCGAATTCAGGGGCCTGGATCTGGATGAAGAGGTGCTCCGGAAAATTTTCCGCACCAACGCACTTCAGTGGTACCCGGAGGCCTTTGAGTAGCATTTTCTCTGTAAAGCGCAGAAGATGGAGTTTGGATTTGAGGAGTTGAAGGTCTTTCTGGATGAGAAAGTTCAGCAGTTTAATCACCTGGATTTCATTGAACACGATCCCATACAGATACCTCATCTGTTTACTGTAAAAGAGGATATTGAAATAGCCGGCTTTTTGGCAGCCACCATTGCCTGGGGAAATCGGAAATCTATTATCAGGAGTGCTCACAAAATGATGAGTCTTATGGGGAACTCCCCCTATGATTTTTTATTAAATCACAGAGAAGAACATCTTGTCCGGATGGATGGTTTTGTCCACCGGACCTTTAATTCAACAGACCTGCTCTACTTTATCTATGCGCTAAAGCACCTCTATCTGAACAAAAATGGACTGGAAGGGGTGTTTCAGCAGCATCAAACAGACACATCCCTGCAGCCGGCCATCCACCACCTGAAGAAGGAATTCTTTTCCCTGCCTCATCCGGCCAGAACCACCAAGCACCTGCCTGATCCCCTGAAAGGGTCGGCTGCCAAGCGGATCAACATGTATTTAAGGTGGATGATCCGGAAGGACCAGGCAGGAGTTGATTTTGGCATTTGGAAGGGTATAGCACCTTCAAAACTGTCCTGCCCTCTGGATGTGCATACCGGAAACGTAGCCAGGAAGCTGGGTCTGATCACGCGGAAACAGAATGATTCCAGAACCGTGGAAGAACTTGATGCCGTTTTGCGCAGATTTGATCCTGAAGATCCGGTAAAGTATGACTTTGCTCTTTTTGGCCTGGGGATCAATGAGAAATTTTAACTCTCAGAAAATCCACTGTTTATCAGTATGTTAGCCAGTTTCAACAGGAAGGCCTTGTAATTGTTTTACAGGGATGATTGATAAACATATTCTTATATTTGGAGCTTATTAGAAAGGCTATTGGTTTTGATTAACACACAGGATAATGAATTGTTAAAAGGTATCCGAGAAGGAGACCTTACTTCATTTGAGAGCCTTTACGAAACCTATTATCAGCCACTATGTAACTTTGCCTACCTCTTTCTAAATGACGAAGAAGCATCCAGGGATCTGGTATCAGAGCTGTTTGTTGGTTTGTGGAACAGACGCAAAAAGCTCAACATTAAGCAAAGTATTAAATCCTACATGTATAAAAGTGCCAAGAATGCAGTTGTGTCGTACCAGCGAAAGCGAAAGATCAGATTTGTAGAATTAAAGGAGGAAGCTATTGAGCCTTTAAGCGATGTTTCGCCGGAGATCCTTCTTTTAAAGAAAGAGTTTCAATCTGTTTTGAATCAGGCGATTGGAGGGTTACCAGAAAAATCGGGGCTGGTATTCCGGATGAAAAAACTGGATGGCTTATCCTACAGGGAGATTGCACAGGTGCTGAATATTACAGAGAAAACCGTAGAGAATCACATGGCCATAGCCATCAGGAAAATTAGGTTGGCCCTGCAGATCAATCCAGAACTGGGGGAGTATCTCAATCCTTAGGCAGCTTATGGCGTCCTATTATTTCCTTTCATTTCCGATAATTTCCCGATTACTTCTTCAAGAACAGCTTGAACCCGGGGATTCTCTTCAAATCTGGCGGCCGATGCAAGTTCAGGAATAGCACTGGTATATTCACTTTCCATTAAATACAGCGCTGCTGCGATCCTCACCGAAGAAGCACGATGTCGCAACAAGCCGGTGGACCACCTGATGGAAGGTCTGGAGCGAATGGAATGCAGGTTTTTAAGCGAAGCCAGCACTATGGAGTCTTGATCACTATATAAACCCCAGCGGCTGTTATTTTCCAGTGCGATGATATCACTCAGGTAGAGAATCTCTTTTTGATTGATATCGGGTCTGATCACTGTGCTGTCATAAGTCACAAGAGGTGCATCTATTACATACCTGGCCATTCGGGGCACCAGCCAGCGCATACCCGGAGTGGATTCGGGATGTCCCACAGTGACCATTATTTTGCCTTCCCCAAAAGAAGCAGTCAGAAAAGATGGTTTGCCCGGGGTGAGGTATTTTGGATAACCGGTACGGATGGCTATATCTGAAATAATGGTTCCAAGTACCAGCGGGGGGGCATTTTGAGGTATCCTGTAAATGGGCCCGTCATAATATTGCAAGAAAAGGGTATCATGGGCTGACAGCTCATGGAATATTTCTTTCCCTTTGTCGTTCAGATCAAATGCGATTAAGCCCCGCCCCCTGTCATAATGATCACGAAAAGTGCCGGCATTGAGCAGCTGCAGACTTGGGTACCCTTCCATAGTGGCGAACAGATATCCGCCGGCACAGATTCCCACGAGACCCTTTCCTTCTTTCCGGGCAAACTCCCTTACTTTTTGAACGCCCGACTGGCCCAGACTCAGGTATTCTTTACTTCCGCTTCCACCAGGAAAGATCAGGACATCCAGCGAATCCAGCTTCCCTTTCTGTATATCTATCGGGGATATGCTCGAAATGGCAAACTCCTGGTCCAATTGCATGGCCTCCACGGTCTCCAGGACACAGATCACACTGGCACCCCCTCCGGAATAGACACCTGCGGCATATTTTTTAAGGGATTGAAGCTCTTCAAGTTGTTTATAGTCAGAACCAGATTTGCAGGAGCCGAAACACAAAAAGATAGAAAAAATCAGAAACGTGGTCCGACTGTACGGAATAAGCTTCATCTAGAAGTTGAATTTTTTGCGGTAAGTTGTAAAGATCATCTGATCCAGCCATTGGTAAAATGCTTCCAGTTCGGCAGGGTTTACGGATCCGGACTTACGCCACTTTGCAAAGACCAGTTCAGATTTTTCCATAATCTGATTCTCCAGGGGTTCCAGTATCTGGATATAGCCAGTATTACTGGCGTTAATGACCTTGTTAATATCGATGTAATAATCAGCATGGCTCCCCAGTTTATAGGCATAAATACGGTCTTTCAGAGCCAGGGAATAATTGCTTATGGGGGAATCCTTCAATTCTGGGTTGTAGGAAACTGCTTCAGGGAGAGCTACCGCTTCGTGAAGCCATATGGGAGTTACTACCGATGTTAAAGGAAATCCCACCACGCTCCACATGGTGGAGAGTTCCGGATCTTCATCTGCTTTTACACCTTGTACCACACATGAAGAAGAAGTCCCGCTCCTGGGAATATAATCCTTGAAATAGACCATTGTCTGGTTTCCTTCGGGATATATAACATATTTATTCAGATCGGTCCTGGTAAGCCCATGGGTCAGGTTCCTGCTGGTATTTTGGAAGAGTGTCCGATGGGTCAGGTTGTTGGCTTCGTAAGCATCCTGAAATACCCTGGATGCCGTTAGGTACCTGATGTATCCACCTCCCACTCCATGGCTTCCGGAATTGGAGTAGTTTGTCCGGATGATATATCCATTGGGTGCATCTTCCGGATCGTTGGCATCATACTTCCTGAACCCATAATTCCCCAGTTCAAAATAGGCTGCATTGCCGTGCGCATCGATGACTCCGAAATTGGCTTCCAGCCTGATAGGCTTTTCAAGTCCGGAAAGCATCCGTTCAAATTCATCCACTGTGGCACAATTCTGCAAGGCCTTTTTCATCAATCTCCCTTCATGTCCGCTCTGCTTCAGTGTATCCTCATTCAGGTTATAACTGGCCGAATTCATGATGCTGAATCCTTTCACATTGTAACCGATCCAGATGCTCTTGTTGGTGGAATCAACAGAATTAACCAAACCTGTACAGGCATACTTCCCATCAAAAAACTGCACGATCTTATTCTTTACGGCCCAGGTATCCCTGTGTTTCCAAAGTAAGGGTCTTCCATCAGGTGTGGCTTTCCCGGACACAACTGCTGTAGTACAGGATGATGCATCTATGCTGGTCAAAATTAACATAGCCATTCCTGCAGCTAGCAAAATATTACTTCTCTTCACAATTCTTTACTTTAAATGCATAAATCTGTTAAGCTCTATTTTTCAGGGAACCATCCGCCGCTGGATGTATTGATACCATCTGCATTGGTAACACCGCCGAAAGAATATTCGGGTATTTCCATCACATTGAGCTCTTTTCCGGGGATGGGAAAGTGGAGCATGGTGCCTTCCTGCAGCATATCCCTTCGGCGCATATCGAAAAAGGCATTCCCGAACCCGGTCTGTATCAATTCAATGTCCCGTTCATAGAAAATCGCTTCCAGGGCCTCCTCCTGGCTTATATCGGAGGACAGCTCCGGCAGGAGACCCACCGCGATTCTGGGTCCTGCATTTAAAATCTGAACGGCTGCAGGGATATCGCCCTTCCTGGCCAGCGCCTCTGCTTTAATCAGATCCGATTCATAGACATAGAAATCCATCACATCGCCCGTCCAGGTGGAGACTGCGTAATCATACCTGCGGAAATCATAATTGGAATAATGGTAATAGCCGCGTTCGGGTTTCATATCATGGGATCCGATGTATGTGAAATATTCATTTAGTCTTCTGTCAGGAGAGCTTGCTTGCGGTGGATTGATACCATCGTCGGGGAACCTGTAAGGATAGCCCGGATCCATCAGGTTGATTATTCTGCAATCGATCCTGGCCCAGTCCTCGGGAACCGTATAGCGCCGGAAATAACTCTGCCAGGTTACATTATCCATATAGACCATCAGGTCCTTTTTCATTCCGTCTTCCAGCAGATCCAGGATCCTGTCCCAGTTTGTTTCACTGTTTTCGGCAAGGTTACGGGCCTGGTAGAGGAGGAACCGGGCCGCAAAGGAGTTGGCCAGTTCAACCAGCTCATAGCAGGTATAACTGTGCCTGTTTATCCAGCCTTCCGGTATAACAAAATAATAGTTGTCCACAATGGCGTTTACTGAGTCCAGGGAAGCCAGGGCAGCCTCGATTACATCGGGATATGGGGATAGCTCTACATCTGCAGCACTTACATTGTCGGTCACAATAAAAGACTGGTCGTAGGTAAGACCCAGATAGCCCAGAATAACTCCCTGTATAAAAAATGCCTGGGCTTTCACCATGGCTGTTTCATTTGCTCCTTCGGGCATTTCCAGACCACCATTTATGGCACTGATTACATCGTTGCTCATACTCAAGGTAGCGAACATGTCCTGATAGAATGTCTCATTTATCCTGGCATAGGTGTAAGTTACACTGTTGTTAAACTGAATCCTCGGTTCGGAGGAGAGGTGGAACATTCCCACATTTGCCCAGGAACAGGTTCCCTGATCAGCCATCACCCACATGGCCATTCGGGGCGACCAGCTGGAGTTCATCGCCATAAACCAGTTATAGAATAATCCATCAGCAATAGAAGCAATGTTCTCGGGAGATGAAAGAATCTTGTCCGTGGTGGGAAGGTTTAAATACTCCACATCCAGGTCATCGTGGCAGGCAGAAAGAGTCAGTGTGAGCCCCAGCATTATCAGAAATATATTAGAATATCTCATTTCCTTTGATTTAAAAATTGAACTGAACAGATGCAGAATAGGTCCTGAAATTGGGATAGCCGAAATCATCAAAAGGAAAATTGCTGTGATCAGTTCCTGAGGCAACTTCCGGATCGTATCCGCTGTATCCTGTGAAAGTAAAAAGGTTCCTTCCCTGCACACCGAGCCGGATTGATTTTACGTATTCCTTGCCAAAAAGCTTCGCTAACTGCTGGCTGTTAAATACGTAATAAAGGGACAGTTCTTTGATCTTAAGAAAACTGCCATTTTCAATGAAATATGAATTAATCTCGGTATTGTTATAAAAAGAACTGTAATAATTAATGGTCTTTTTTTCGGCCTCGGGTTTTCCAAATTGGTCAATTTCCGCGGCCCTCAGATCGCGGAACATATATTGGTGGGTGTAGTTGTAAATGCTTCCCCCTTGTTTGTAGGAGAGCAGGGCATATAGCGTAAATCCTTTGTAATTCAATGTGTTGCTCAAAGAAAGCCTGAAATCGGGATTTCCATCTCCAATTTCAACAATATCCGCATTTCCGTCCATATCTGCATCCAGCCGGATGGGTATTTCTTCCGTGGTCCCTTGGGTTCCAGCCGGGATCAGGTAGCCATCCGAGTTGATTTCATAATCTGAAATGCTTTCCCCTTCAGGCAATTGCTTCGACATCTCTTCCAGCGAGCTTAGCCATCGGTATCCATAGATTACCCCAAAGGTCTCACCTTCCCGCATAAAGAATGCATTGCGCGGACCGGTCTTATAATCGGGAATGTTCAGTCCGACCAGTTGCTGCCTGATCCGGTCGAATATAATCCTGGCATTCCATTTCCAGTTATTCTTCTCAATCAGATTGATGCTAAGTGAAAGCTCGTATACGTTGGATTGAATCTCGCCCACATTTTTCCATTGATACGGGAACCCGCCCTCATGGGTGGCCAGGGGTGCCAGTGCGAGGGCATCTTCAGTCAGTGAATTGGAGTAAACAAATTCCAGGAAGAAGCGCTTCAGAAACTCCATGTCAAGTCCCGTTTCAAACTCCTTTGTCCTGGAAGGTTTCAGATAGTTATTGCCCAGAGTATTCTTTGAAAGAATGCCTTCATAGACAGTCCATGTTTCGTACTGATTTGAGAATCCCGGGCGCTGGCCAGAAGTCCCGTAAGAGGCTCTGACTTTCAGCTCATTGATCCCCGGAATGGAAATTTCCTGGGTAACCCGGTATGCTCCCGACAGGCGGTAATAAGGGTGCCAGCGTTCCTCTGAACCAAAAAGAGAGGAACCATCTATGCGATATAGCCCTGAGAATATGTATTTATCCCTGTAGTCTAAATCAAGAATAGAGAAATAGTTTATGGCCACAATATTCCCTTCATAGGATCCCAGCTGGGTTAATTCAGGGTCCACATTGATGAATTGGGGAACATCGGCAACGGTAAAATCCTTACCTGTGGTATTGTCGTTTCTGTAGGTATTGTTCTCATACAGGTAACTTAATTTTAGTTTTGTAGTGAAGTCACCAAATTGTTTATTAAGATTCAGTGTAGCCTGGTAATTCTGATTGAATTGATTGTAATGACGTTTATAGAGACTGCCCCCGATAGTTTGTCCATCACCTCCCAGATACCCCTTGGGAGTCAGTGTATTATAAAAATTTTCCATGTATTCGTACGTATACTTTGTATCGAAATCAAGCCAGGGGGTTATGTCGATAACAAGCCTGATATTTCCGATAAAGCTCATTCTTTCGGAGCTTCTCTCCCGGTAATGAATTGGATAGAGCGGGTTCTCATTGATCTGGTCCCATTGATCGGGATTGATTTTGTACGGAGATCCGTCCTGATTTGGTTCGGTCAGGTCCACATCGGGAGAGATAAAAAGCAGGTCCTTAAACGCTGACCAGGAATTGCCCGGATTTTGGGAATGGGCCTTGATAAAAAGGTTTGAGGTAGAAATTTTTGCCCAGCGGGATATGCGGTGGTCCAGGTTAAACTTCAGGTTGTTGCGGGTGTAGCCTTTGGTTTCGGTTATAATCCCTTCCTGCTTGTTATGCTCGTAAGAGAGCATGAAATTGGTTTGCTCGGTATTGCCCTGAAGACCCAAATATGTTGTATTGTACAATCCTTTGTTAAAAAAGAGGTCCTGGTGGTCATAAATCTTGTAAAAAGGCTGATCGGCAAAACCTGAGCTGGTTACCTGTCGGGCCCCGGAGAGCTTTGTCCCGTCATCTTTATAAAAAACACCATCGTACCTGGTATAATCATATTCCTCCCAGTCATCAGCAAGTTGGTAGGGATGATGGGTGGAAGTTTCAATTTTTTTTGCAAGCTCCTGGTAACCCAGTTCCAGTCTGAAGATGACGGAGGTGGTACCTTTTTGCAGCCGGTTGCCTCTTTTTGTATTTATAACGATCACCCCGTTACCGGCTCTGGAGCCGTAAAGTGCCGCCGCCGCCGCGCCCTTTACCACTTCGTAAGATTCAATGTCGTCCACATTGATATGGGACAGGTTGGTATTGATAATCGTGCCGTCCATAATAATCATTGGAGCCTGATTGCCTGTTAAGGAAGTGGACCCGCGAAGCCTGATGGAAGCTTCGCTTCCGGGCAAACCATTTCCCTGAACCACGGTGACCCCGGCCACTTTCCCATCAAGAGCTGTTGAGGCAGAGGAAGAAGGCACTTCTTTTATGGTGTTCTCATTAACCTTTGCCACGCTGATGGATAGATTCTTCCGGGGTGTCCTGGAAGCTACACCGGAGACAACGACCTCCTCCAGGCCAAACTTATCCTGTTCCAGGACGATCATAAGCTCCGTATCTGATCCGGTGACCTCCTTTTCCAAAGTTTTATAGCCGATATATGTGATCACCAGGATGGCTCCTTCTTCGGGAAGTTCCAGATTAAAAATACCATCTTGGTCTGTGATGGTACCCGTATATGTACCTTTAATCTGGATATTCACCCCTAGAAGAGGATCACCGGTTTCCCCGTCTCTTACTTCACCCCGGATGCTTCGTAGTTGTACACTTGCCGTTTTTTCAGGCATTGCTTTCTCCATGCCTGATTCCTTTTTCCGGATGATATAATAGTCACTTCTGACCTGCGCGTATTCAAGTTCCGTATCTTCCAGAATCAGATTCAGGGAAGCTGCAATGGAGTTTGTCTGAAGAATGGCATCAGTATGCTTCTTAATATTCAGGGCCACTTTTTCACTTGCCTGCACAGCTCCAGCATCTACCGTAATAGAAATCCCGTATTTCTCTTCCAGCTTTCTCAGGATATCGGCCATTTCCTGGTTTGAACGGTTTGGTAGTTCACATGCCACTTGTTGTAAGGGCATAAGAAAGAATGCAAAGAGAACTACTCTTCCCACATGTCTCAACAGGGGGGGGTATTTTTTTTCTTTCATTGATAAATGCATTTATTTTACGGAGATCTTTTGCTGGGTAATTAATTCGATGGCACGGATAATTAGCAAAGGATCATCGGAAGGGGCTGATCCATATAGCCTTGTGCACTCAGCTACACTGTCATTCATGACCACCTCAAGATCCCATGTGTCAGCAAGGAACTCAAGTGCTTCTTTGGTGGTGCAATGATTGAACTCCAGTTTATCGGCTAACCAGGCCATGTACAGACTTGGTTTGATCACACTGTGCTTATTTATACCATGCCGGTCGAGAATTACCTGTTCCCCTGCTTGTTCCAGCTGCAAGGTTTCATCATTGGAAGTGGATGTGACCCGAATCTTCCCTTCTTCAAGGATCACCTGTGTTTTTGCCTTTGTTTCGTTTACAGAAAATCTGGTTCCCAGAACGCGGATATCGGCATGGGAAGTACGAATATCGAAAGGATGCTCCTTGTCCGGAGTAATGGTAAAAAATCCCCGGCCATTCAGTTTTACCTGTCTGTTAAACGTTCCAAACAGAAAGCTTCTGTAATTCAGGCTTGCATCTCTGTCCAGCACGACGGAGGATCCATCGGGGATCTGAATGCTCAATCGCTGGGTGCTTGTGTTGGTTATGGTTTTAGAGCTAAGCAGATAAAGTGTAGTCAGGCTAAAAAAAACCAAGACCATAAGGGAAGCAGCAATTTTTAAAAGATATCCTGCATGAAAACGCTTTTTCAGACCCCGGTTGACCTTAAAGGCCCGGGAAGTGCCCTGACCCAGAAGCTGACTCACTTCAGCAGGCTCGAATGCTATAGTCTCGAAAGGCGTGTGCAAATAGATGTTTTCTATCTCTTTAAATTCTTCCGGGTATTTGGTTCTCAATTTTATTAGCTCTCTGGCCTCAGCATCACTGCATTCTCCTCCCAGGCAGCGTATAATGATTCTGATATCTTCCTCACGCATGGTATAGGGTTTAATATTTTATAATTTTTTTGACAGATTTCTGATCCCTGTGAACATATCTTACTACATAGATCCCTCTGGGCCACGATCCACTGGGAATTGATACAATATCATGTTCTGAAAGGCAGGTTTGCTTGAAAAGTACCTTTCCAGTCATATCCAATGCTTCAATGATGCCTTCAGCTTGCATACCCTTTACGAATAACTGGTCCTGAAAAGGATTGGGGTAGATAGTAAGGCATAATGGATGAACCTGTTCCAATCCGGAGGATAAAACCTCACCAAAGCTGACAAAATTGGACCAGGATCCTGTAAACCAGTCCCCGTTCATTCTGGCTCTCACCCTGAAAAAATAGGTGGTTTCCGCTTCAATCTGATCAATGATAAGGGAGGTATCTGTTATATCTTGGCTCACAGTGATCCAGGAGCCGAAGTCCTTTTTCATCTGAATCTCGAACATTTCACTTACAGGCCAGCTTCCAGTGCTCCACATTAAGCGAACCTGATCGTCAGCTATTGATTCTACTTCATGCATCTGCGGGACCGGAAACATATCAAGTACTGCACCAACCACCTGGCTATAACCTCCCGATTGCCAGTTATCCCGGATGGTGAACCAGCCATTCCCAGCACCCCACCAGCCCATATTCAGGTGGTAGTACGGAGTCTGGTCTTCTGTAATGTTGAGTCCGTCGCATACGATGGAATGTCCGGCTCCGTTATCCGCCTTTATGGACAGGATTACCGGGATTTTCTCTAACATATTTTTATCCAGGCGGTCCCAGAATATGGCCGAACCTATATCTTTATAATAGGAATGGTACCTGAAATAGTCCATCCCTGCCCTGGGGATCATGTTTACATTGGATGTTGATCCGTTATACTCGAAATCCATCTCCAGGGCCACCGCTGCCTGAAGAGTTAGTTCACCAGCTGCTACTCGTTCTACCGGCTCCGAGCTCACATGGTTATACAGGTTCTTCATGGCCTGCATATCATATTGAGTATTCCCGAAATCAGCAGAATACGTGCCAGTTGAACTGCCCTGGTTATCGGTGTATTCGTGGGCTCCCATACCAGTGTCTGGCCACTTATAGTGATGAAGAATCGTGGCAAGCGAAATGGCCACACAACCTGCAGCATAGTGATTGGGAGTAAACAGGTTGGTCACATTGATAATATTGTTCTGCTCATCTTTGCAGTTCACCTGCCCCCACATGGCCTCAATAAAGGGACCATTATCCGAGCCTGCTGCAGATGTACTTTTGCTCGCGTCTGCCTCTTTATAGTGGAACAGGTTTTTATGAGCGCCGGCAATGGCCGATATAACTGCATAGATGGCCCGATCTGAAGACTGGTCCTGATAAGAAAAATCATTTTCAAGCGAATATCCGGCCACTTTGCAGCTGTTCCCATAATCAGTCACGATAATAAATCCAGCAGGTTCCAGATCAAAAGCATAGGCGCTAAGATCCTGTCCTGCGTCAACTATCCTGAAATCCTTATTCAGCACGATTGTTTCCTGACCGGATTGATCTTGCAATTCGGAAAGAAATGCTGTCGCACACTGAATGACAGCTTCCCTGTTAGGCTGGGAAACCGCCTCAGGGAATATCGTTAAAAACAGCAATAAAATAAGATAAAAGAGATTTTTACTCCCCATCAATTTTTATTTGGATTAAAAGGCCGGCAGAATTGCACTGCCGGCCTGTGAAATTTATTTAACGATCACTTTATGTGTGGAAATTGCATCATTAGCATTGATCTGTAAAAGATAGATGCCAGGGATGATACCGTTTTCGTTAGTTGAGAAGCGATACTCTCCGGTTCCAGCTGATTGCCTGTTAAGTAGTTTTTCAAATACCAGCTGTCCTGAAATACTGTAGAAGCGCAGGTCCACTTCCGATGTAAGCTCCAGGTCCCACTGTACTGTAACGAAATCAGACGCCGGATTAGGGTAAATAATGAATTGATCCAAGTTAACGGCATCCGGATTATCCATACCGGTGCCTATCCAGAATCCTTCAAAATAATCAATAACATCATCAAAAAGGGCCTCCGTATTGGACGGTGAATCCAGGCGGGCGGTTTCATAAGAGAGGGTGAAGATTTTTGCATCACCGGTCTCCATAAGCACTCCGGCATAATAGTCACTGTAGATATATTCTTCAGGTCCCATCTTGTAGATCCCCTGAGCTTCAGCTGTAATTTCATAAGCGTCTGCATACCAGAGTCCTCCATACTGGTCTTTAACCGGGGTGAAGTTGGCAACAGGATTTTCAACCACCACATCCAGCTGGGTCAGGTCATCTCCGTCTGCATGAGATTGGGCAACGTAGGTTGCAATGCCGAGGTAATCATAAACAAAGTCTCCAGCCACAAATACATCCGGTGCTCCTCCGTAAATATCAAACATAAAATCGAGCCCCTGCAGCCATATATCCCCACCGTCGGCAATGTATTGCATCAGGGGTGCATTGAATTTGATATCACTCGAATCAGAAGCATCCCACAGTTTCAGATTTACCCCGTCATTTCCGGTATACCAGATCACCAGGTCATAACCCGCCAGCGTTAATGCATCGGGGTAATCAGAGGTCTGGGCACTATTGTAAATATGATAGTTATAATCCAGGTTCATCAATGCCGAATCGATTTCCATGTAACGGTCTGTTCCATTGGCATTGTCGTTGACCAGAAGTAAAATAAACTCATTCAAACCCTGGTTGGAAATGCTTACCTGTAGCGAATCTTTTACTCCTGAACCATCTAATGCTTCCGCTTTTACATGGACTACACCATTGCCGGTCTTTATCCCGGAAGCCTTCAGCAATCCATTCTGGTCAATGCTTGCCACTACAGTGTCACCCACGAGGGACCATTGGAGAGTTTTCAGATCTGCATTCTCCGGCAGTACGGTAGCAGACAGCTGCAGTGTACCCTCATTTTCGGTAATGGCGGCTGTTCCTCCAACTGCTTCTAAAGTAATATCGTTAACCAGGATTTTTTCGGAGGTAAACTGTTCAAAATAGGTCATTCCTTCCTGCATAATAATATCCGCATTGGCAGCACTGTTTATCCCATCAAAGCGGAAGGCAAAAGTAAGTACCTTTCCATCACCTCTCTCATTATAGATGGCAGAATAATAATCATTCAGGACATAGCCGGATGGCCCCATCTGGTATACCGAATCAGCATTCAAGGTATTTACCAGTGCATCGGCATAATGTTGCGTGGACCATCTCCAGGTGATTGGATCTAAAGTAAAAATTCCATTATCCGGCACCACATCCAGCTGTGCCACTCCTAAATTTCCATCATCTGCGTACGCCTGTGCGAAATACTGTTCAATCCCCAGGTAATCATAGACAAATTCGCCAGCGAAAAAGGTCTGCGGAGTGGAAGGGTATTTGTCATACAGGAAGTCATTTCCTTCCAGCCATAGCATTCCGCCACCATCAATATAATCTTTGATGGCCTGGTTTTCGGTCTCATCTCCATTCCAGAGGTATAAGCCACCTCCATCTGTTCCAGTATGCCAGTAAACCAGGTCAAAATCTGACATAAATTCCACTGTGGGAGAAGCGCCCAAAGCATTGGCATCATATTTAGTATATGTATAGCCCAGGCGGGTCAGGCTATGCTCCACAGAATCCACATGCGAGCCACCATTGTCATTGACAAGCAGGATGGTAATCTGTGCATTCAGGTTAATAAAAGCTGTACTGATCAGTATCAGCAAGAGGTAAATTTTTTTCATAATTTAAGTTTTAAGTTAGTAAAGGGATATAAGAATAAGACGCAATGGATCGGGGAATCCCTCAATGGAGATGATCATTTTTTTGTGGGTATCTGTATTATTTCAGAATATCAGAGGTCCCTTCCTAAACTGGATGCGGTCTGCGCGCCTTTGATCCCAAAGATCCCGTGAAGTATGATTTTGCTATTTTTGGCCTGGGAGTATTCGAAAACTACTAATTCACAATTATTTGTGAATAACTTAGAGGCCATTTATTTCGGCATGAAATAGAGGCCCTTTACTTTGTACCGATAAATTTCTGAGCCGCATAGAGATGTTAAAGATTGCCAAAGAGGAGAAGCAGTACAGGGTAGAGCTGTTCCAGGTGAACAGGTTGAATACCCTTTTTTCAGAGCTGGTCAAACAACAGCTTATGGAGTTGGTGGAGGAGCCGGGAGTATCCGTGGTTTTTAACCTGGAGGGTATCCGTTTTATCGACTCCTCCGGCTTTGATATCCTCTTAGAGGTATCGGACCGGGCCAGGGAGCTGGGCAGCCGGTTTTCACTCTGTAACATCACCGATGATGTTCGGGAGTTGATTATCCTGACAGAGCTGGAGGGCAGGTTTGATTGTATGACCTGCGAAAATACCCGGGAAAAGATCCTGGTGGTCCTTGATTAATTGCCGGACACTCCTATGAGTGGCCTTTAATAACAATCCTCATAATCTTGTAGTTCAATCTGAAGAACCTGAAGATCTGAATCAGGAAATTGGATCTGATTCGTTTTGTAGACCGGGTGGGCATCGGTGGATAGAACTCATCCTTATAGCCTCTTTCTTTATTTAGATTTTTCATCGCCTTGATATTATTTTTCGCTTATTCGGGCAGCAACCACCAGAAAGGATATCCTTTTGCTTTGTGCAGGAACATATAGTGCAAAAACAGCTTGATCCAGTGTCCGGCCAGTCCGACTTCACCCACCGTGGCATTCAGATCCCTTCCCCATTGGGGATATTTTTCCCAATCCTGAACAATTGGAGAAACAGTCATGGTGGCTCCCAGGCCTTTCCTGATACCGTATCCCACTGATACGATGCAGGCTGCCCCCATTTTTCCCATGCTGGCAGTATGCTTGTGATCAGAGCTCTGGTGCCTGATCCTGTGAGCAATGTTCTGGGCCACAACTTTGCCAATTACTCCTGAAGGCATCCCTGTACGGGGAGGGGTTGGAAAGATGGCCGTTCCGTTTTTGCTGGTCATGGGCTTGGAGATGGAATGGGGCGGGGCAAATGCAATGCCTGTGGCATAGATGTTTTCATAGGCCGGACTCTGATAGGTGGTGGGCCAGTCCTTGATGCTCCACTCCTCAAAGGGCTTTGATG